>JASHPP010000325.1 GCA_030038035.1 Trebonia sp. | reverse complement strand
AGCCGGGGAGGCGCGATGGCTGGCGTGGCTGACGGGGAGAACGCGAGGTCGGCAGGGTTCGGCGGGCTGGCCGGCCGGCGGGCGGCGGGGCGCGGGATGGCTGACCGGGCGGTGACCGGCGTGGCCGCGGCGGTCATGGCCGGCGCGGCCGGCGCGGCGCTGCTGCAGCTGGTGGCGGAGGTTGCCGGGTCGCCTGTTCCTGTCGCGGTCGTCGCGGCCCCGGTGCTGACGGTGGCCGTGGTCTCGTCGCTGCTGCGGCTGCTGCGCCGTGGCGGCGCGCCACGGTAAGCCAGCATGCTGCGGGCGGAACCTACCCGGCGGAGGGATCGATGTCTGCCGACGGCAGGTCACGCACCTGCTGCCTGGTGATGCTGAGCCGGATGCCGTCGTCGAATCCGGCCACGTTGTCGAAGGGGATCGCGACCTCCCTGTGCGCCCACACATGACCCTCCCTGACCAGCACATGGGTCAGCTGGCCGCTGCCCGCGTCGAACCGGACAGCGCGGACCTGGCCGATATCCCCGTCGGTGGCGTGCACATGGTCGCCGCGGCGCTCCTCCACCTCGCCGGGGGGAACGATGTCGATCGTTTCCTCTTCGGGGATGCGGGGGATCGTGCCGCCCGCGACGGTCGGCCCGCCCGCATCCCGCCAGCCCGGGGGAAGCAGCTGAACCGGAACCTGATAGCCGAGCGCGAACTCCGCGAGAGTCTCCTCCGCGGCCGCCAGGCCTTCGAACTCCGCCTGGGTGCAACGGAGCCGGACCTGGCCCTGCCCCGCGTCGACAAGCCCGACAGGAACCAGCCGGGCAAGCCCGCGCCGGCCGTCCGGCTCGACCACGACATCGGTCACCGTACGGGCGGCAGGGTCGACGACCACGGCGACCACCTCGCCACGGTATCCGTCGCTGCACGCGGCCTGACTTCCGAGCACGAGTGTTGTCTCCACGCAGGTCCCCTTCCCGTACCAAGGACCCTAGCGCTGGCGCTCTCAGTTCGTCATGCCGAACCGGATTGCCTTCCGGCACGTTGTCACAGGCGGACCGGCGCGCAAAGCGCGGGGAGAGCGCCGGGAGGGCAGCAGTGCAGGTCCGGCCCGAGGGGGAACGGAAGCTGAGCGGACGCGTCCAGCGGCGCGTCGACGAGCGGCGCGGCCGGTACGCCGCGCAATTGTCGCACGCAGCGGAACTGGCCGCCCGGTTCGGGTGCGGTGCGGTGATCGGGGTCTTCACCGCGCGGGCCGACGGCGGCGCCACGCGCGGGCCTTGGTCGCAGGCCTGCTCCCGCTGGCAGCGATCCCCGTCTTGATCGCGGCTGTCGCCGTCGGTGTCCGGGGTGTGGGGGTGCTGCTGCTGCCCTTTCCGTTCGCCTGGGCCGCCTGGTTCGGCCTTTGCATGCTGTGGGGACGTGAGCCGAGGCGGAGCATCTGGTGCTACGCCTTCGCCGAGGGGTTCCTGCTGCTGAACGATCCGCGAACCGACGCGATCCCGGTGCGCTGGAGCCAGGTCACTGAGGTCGGCCCGGTCTGGACACCGGTGTACCACGCCGGCGCGGACGAGATGGATCCCAGGATGGCGGTGACGGCGTACCGGCTGCGGTCGGCGGACGGGCAGGCCCATGTGATCTCGCGCAGCTTTCAGAACGTGCGAGATCCCTACGGCGAGGTCGGGCAGATGCTCAAAACCCTCATGCCGGGTGCGGCAGGCAAGACCTTGCCGTCTTTCCCCACCATCGACGACGTCATCGCCGCGTACGCGGTGCAGCGGGGTCCGCGTGCGTGATCACCACTGCTGGGCAGCGGGCCGCCCCGCGATGGATAGGCTCGTGCTCCTACTCTGATTAGAAGCGACTCCTTTCCGTGACTGGGGATGAGGCGATGGCCGATACGAGGGGAACGAAGCTATCGCCGCAGGTGCGGAACGTGCTGGCGGTGCTTGTCGTCGGCGCCGGCCCGACCGGGCTGACGCTGGCCTGCGAGCTCGCCCGCCGCGGCGTCTCCTGCCGCGTGATCGAGGCCGCCCCGGGACCGCAGCCCGGCTCGCGCGGCAAGGGCATCCAGCCGCGCACCCTCGAGGTGTTCGACGATCTCGGCATCGTCGATCGGGTGATCGCCAACGGCCGGATCGCGATGCCGATCCGTTCGACCGCCCCCGATGGCCGGGTGACGCTGGGCGGCGCCGTGCCCGAGACGTTGCGGGATCGCCCCGACATCCCCTATCCGGCGAGCCTGATCACGCCCGAATGGCGGGTCGAGGAAGCGCTGAGACTGCGGCTGGCGGAGTTCGGCGGCGCGGTTGAGTTCGGCACTGCGCTCGGCAGCTTCCAGCAGTCGCAGGAGGGCGTGTCGGCGGTCGTCGTCAACGGCGGCGAGGCCGAGACGGTCACCGCGCGCGGGCTGGTTGGCTGCGATGGCGGCCACAGCATCGTCCGTGCGCAGGCAGGCATCGCTTTCGAAGGCGAGACCCGCGAGGAGGTGCGGATGATCGTCGCCGATGTCGAGGTCGACGGCCTCGATCGCGACGTCTGGCACGCATGGCAGCATGAGGACGGCCTCTTCAGCCTCTGCCCGCTGCCCTCGACCGGCGTCTTCCAGTACCAGGCCGTCATCGCGCCGGGACAGGACCCCGAGCTCAGCCTCGCGAACATGCAGGCGATCCTCGAGGGGCGGACCGGCCGCACCGACATCCGCCTCCACGAGCCGGAGTGGTCGTCGCTGTGGCGCGCCAACATCCGCCTCGTCGATCGCTACCGCGAGCGTCACGTGTTCCTCGCCGGCGACGCGGCGCACATCCACTCGCCCGCCGGCGGCCAGGGGATGAACACCGGCATCCAGGACGCGCACAACCTCGGCTGGAAGCTCGCGGCGGTCGCGAAGGGCGCATCGCCGGCGCTGCTCGACAGCTACGAGGCCGAGCGGCGACCGGTCGCAGTCGGCGTGCTCGCGCTCTCGAACGCGCGCCTCAGGCAGGCGCTCGAGCAGAAGGAAGTCCCCACCCGCCGCGATGCGAGCACGATAGAGCTCGACGTGGGCTATCGCGGCTCTGCCCTGGCGCGTGACGACCGCGACGAGGCTGCCCTGCTCCGGGCCGGCGACCGCGCCCCCGACGCGACCAAGCTGACGACGGTGGACGGCGAACGCCGGCTGTTCGACCTGACGCGCGGCGGGCGCTTCACGCTGCTGAGCTTCGGGGCCGCGCCCGCGGTCGAAGGCTGTCCGTCCGACCTCAGGACTCTCCATGTCGTCGGACAACCGGCCGGCCCCGACGACATCGCCGACACCGAAGGCCATCTTGCCAGCGCCTACGGCCCGGCCGGCCGCACGCTCGTGCTGATCCGGCCCGACGGCTATGTCGCGCTGATCTCCGATGCCGGCGACGTCGCGGCGGTAGCGGACTATCTCGCCGCGATCGGCTGAGCCGTTACCCCCGGCCGCCGCACGAGCGCGGGCCGTCGTCGACGACCCGCATTCAGCGGCGCGCGCTAGCGGAGGGCGCCAGGGACGGAGTGACCGAGCACGGCGACCAGGAGTGACAGCAGCGAGACCGCGACGATCGACACGGTGATCAAGCGGAGCCGGGCGGCGCTGACAGCGCCCAGGCTTGCGCCTGGCGAGCCGCCGCGGGCCGGCACCCGCCCGAGTTGCCAGACCAGCGGCGCGATCGCCAGGATGATCAGGCCGGTGACCACGTTCGCTTTCAGCACCACGCCGCCGAGTGCGGCGAACGCGATCGCGGTCCTGGTCCATGCCAGCGATGTCCGCTCCCTCGCCAGGCCAGGGTCGCGCTCTTCCGGGTCGGGACCCGGCTGGGAGCCGCCGGACGGGCGCCCGGGCTCCGCAGGAGGCGGCGGGGCAGGGGTCATCGGATGGCGGAGATGAGCAGGATGACGGCGGAGATGACCGCCATTCCCGCGATCGTCGCGGCCAGGATCCACGGCATCACGGACTTCGGCAGCGGGTCGCCGTGGCGCAGCGCCCGCTGGTTGCGCGCCCACTCGCTGTAGGCGACGACCGCGAGCACCGCGCCGAGCACGATCAGCGGCACGCCGAGCAGGTGGCGGCCAACCGGTACGCCGGGGAACGGCGGCAGCAGCTGCACGATGCCGAGCCCGGCCACGACCAGCGCGAGCGCGGTCCGGCTCCAGGCCAGGAACGTGCGCTCGTTAGCGAACGTAAACCGCGGATCGGGCTCGCTGCCGTCGTCGCCGTCATGCCCGGTGCCCGCCGCCCCAGGCAGCAGCCCCGCCCAGCGCCCGGACCGTGACATTCGACCTGGCTCCCCTCGTCCGTGTGCCGTCGGCTCGCTTGCCCCATTCTGCCGGTTACCGTTGTAACGTACGTTGCCGCCCCGGTTGTGTCGCGTGCATGCACGTGCAAACCCCTCACGGAGCGAGGCGTGACTCTACCCTTGCCTCATGGAAGCGCTCGAGCGGGGCTCGATCGATGTCGCCGGGGTACCGCGCAGCTACTGGCTGGCGCGGGCGCCACGGACCGGGCAGCCGACCCACGCTCCGCTGCTGATCGTCCTGCACGGCTCGGGCATGGACGGGCGGAGCATGGCCTGGCTCACCGGTCTGGGCAGGCGCGGGCCTGCCGCCGGGATCACCACCGTGTTCCCCGACGGGTGGAAGGGGGTCTGGCACGCCGCCCGGCCGCCGGACCGCGAGCCCGACCTTGACGACGCGCTGTTCCTCGAGGAGCTGAGCATCCATCTCGGCGCCCAGGGCGCGGCCCGGTCCTGGCCGGTCTTCCTGGCCGGGGTGTCGAACGGCGCGTGGTTCGCCGAGCACGTCGCGCGGCACGCCTTGCTGCCGGTGACCGGCCTGTTCCTGGTCGCCGGGACCTCGCTGGCGCTCAGCAGGCGCCTCGCGCCGGTGCCGCGGCTGCGCGCGGGCGTGGTCCTGATCATGGGCACAGGCGACCGCTCGGTGCCCTATGCCGGCGGGCGGCTCGCCAGGCGGGGCCTGTCCGGGATGCTGCTGCGGCGGCGGGCGGGCAGGCACGGGGAACTTCGCGGCGAGGACGTCGTGGCGGGGGCGGAGCAAGTCGCGACCGACTGGGCAGCGGGCAACGGCATCACGGCGGCCCCGGCGATCGAGGAACTGCCCACCCCGCCGGGCGACCTGCCGGTGACGCGGAAGACCTGGGCCGCGCCCGCCTGCCGTCCCGTGGCGCTGTACCGCATCGACGGCGGGGGCCACGGCTGGCCGGGCGGGCCGCAGTTCCTGCCGGCCCGTGTCATCGGCCCGGTCACCCGGCACCTGGACGCGACCGGCATCCTGCTGGCCATGGCCGGACGCGAGGGCGGCGCCGTTCCTGGCGGCCGCGTCCTTCGGCCGGGCGGGTACGCGCGGCACGCCGAACACGGACGCCGCGGCGGGTACGCGTAGCGGATCGGCCGCCGGGCGCACGCTCACGTGGTATCGCGGGGACCGCGGCCGAAGGCGAACATCGTGGCGCCGCGGGCGAGCGGGGCGGGCGTGGCGGCGAAGCGGTGGGCGCCGCAGCCATACCGGTAACTCGGGTCGGAAACCCACAACCGCTCGAAGCCGAGTTCTTCGAACCACGCGCAGACCTGCGGCACCAGGTCCGGCTCGGCGCGGCCCCGGGTCCACACCACCGTGCCGCCGGTGGCGCACAGCTGGGTGCAGTAGCCGATCGTCGCGCGGATGTGGTCATGCGTCATGTTGCCGAACAGCCCGCAGGCCAGCACAAGGCCGGCCGGGACGATGTCGGCGTACGCGCTGGTCAGCGCGGCATCGCCGGTGACGATCTCGACTCCAGTGAGGTCCGCTTCCGCGGCCAGCCGGCGGGCCACCTCGGTGTTGCGCGGGTCGAGTTCCACCAGGCGCGCGGTCACGTCGTCGCGGCGCGGGTGGCCGGCGAGCACGCCGATCAGGTCGCGGCCCTGGCCTGCGCACAGGCTTATCACGCGCAGCGGGCCGGGCGGGGCGCCGTCGAGCGCGATGCGGATCCGGTCCTGCACCAGGGCAAGCCGGCGGGCCAGGTCGCTGCCGGGGTCGTCATACCGGGCGTGCCACGCGTACCAGTCCACTATTGCGTCCGCTTTCTAGCGCAGCGGCACCTGTGCGTCGTTCGCGGCCAGCTGGCCGGCGGCCTCCTGCCGCGCCGCGCGCGACAGCATGATGAAGCGCTGCACGGCGAGCGAGACCACCAGGTACAGCACGACGGTGGCGTCCCCTACGTTCGTGCCGTTCTTGCCGGTGACATCTCCTGCCACGAGGTAGTCGTAACCAAGGTGCGCGGCGAACGCCACCACCCACAGCACGGCGGTCAGCCAGGTCCCCCTGCGCATCAGCTGGCCGTCCTGGCGCCAGATCTTCACGGTCGGCGCCCGCACCGCCCCGAGCACCGCTGCGAGCACCAGGCTGCCGGCGACCGCGGCGATGATCGCGCCGTCGTGATGCGGGTGGCCGTCCAGGAACGTGACGAACTGGACCACGCCGATGATCGCGAGGATTATCACGAGCCGGTAGTTCTCGCGCAGCCGCCGGGGCGTCAGCTGCAGGCTGACGAACAGCACGAGCACGGCGAGGCCGATGACGAGGTTGGCGGTGGTCGCGCTAGACATGGCTCCAGCCTGCTACGGCGGCGGCGCCGCTGTCACGTGAGTTTAGTCATCACTTCGCCGTGCCGCGCGTCAGGCGCGCGCGGCTGCCTTCTCGAGGGCGGCCACCGGCAGGCTGCTACTCCAGCGACCTGAGTGCCTGCCGGGCGCCGCCCTGTCCGGCTTGGCCAGGCAGCGGCTCTGGCGGCTCGTCGCCGACGATCACGCCGCCGCCGTGCCCCCAGGCCAGGTACCGCCAGGACAGGTTGATCAGCGTCGAGATCCGGTTCCGGTACCCGAGCAGGTACACCAGGTGCAGGCCGAGCCAGGCGAACCAGGCCAGCGTCCCGGTGAACCGGGCGCCCCTGGCCAGCTGCACGACGGCGGAGCGGCGGCCGATCGTCGCCATCATCCCCTTGTCGTGGTAGCGGAACGGCTGGGTCTGCCCGCCCTGCGTCAGCCGGATGACCTGCCGCGCCGCATGCCTGCCCTCCTGCAGCGCGGGCTGCGCGAGCTGCGGCGACGGGTCGTCGGCGCTGACCGCGATGTCCCCCGCGGCGAAGATCCGGTCGCTGCCCTGAACGCGCAGGTCCGGCCCTACCAGGATCCGGCCGCCGGGCCCTTGCGGGAGGTTCCACCCGGCGACCGCCTCCGGCCCGGCGACGCCGGCCGCCCAGACGGTCAGGTCGCTGTGGTGCGAGCTGCCGTCCCCGAGCACCACGCTGTCCGGCTGCACCCGCAGGATCTTGGTGTTCAGGAGGATGTCGACGCCGCGCGCGGCCAGCTGCCTCCTGGCGTACTCGCGCAGCCTCGGCTTGAACGGCATCAGCAGCTCCGGCGCCATCTCCACGAGCCTGACGTGCACCCGCGCCGGGTCGACGTCGGAGAACGTGGCGCGCAGCACGTCGCTGCGCAGCTCGCCGAGCGTGCCCGCGAGCTCGACGCCGGTGGCGCCACCGCCGACGACCGTGATGGCGAACTCGCGCCCGGGGTCGGTGCCCGCGCTCAGCTGCTCGTAGCCGTTCATGATGTGGTCGCGCAGCACGATCGCGTCGACGCGGGTGTACAGGCCGAACGTGTTCTCCGCCGCGCCCTTGACGCCGTAGTAGGCCGCCGACACCCCGCTGGCCAGGATCAGGTAGTCGTAGCCGAGGTCGCGCCCGTCTGTCAGCCTGATCCGCTGCGCCGCCTGGTCGATCGCCGCCAGGTCGCCCCGGATGTAGCGGGTGTGCCGCCTGGCGGTGAAGCCCCCGACGGCGTACGAGACGTCGCCAGGGTTCAGCCCGCCGGTCGCGACCTGGTACAGCAGCGGCTGGAACGTGCTGTAGAGGTTCCGGTCAATGATCGTGACGTGGACGTGAGCCTTGCGCAGCGCGCCCACCGCGGACAGCCCGGCGAAGCCGGCACCCACGATGACCACGCGCGGCGCGCCTGTTCGGCCGTCGGGTTCAGGCTGCTCGCTGGTCATCCCGTTGTCCCTCCTTCTCGTCCTGGCTTTCCTGCTGCTTCACCTCGCCCCGCAGCGACCGCGGCCAGAGCCGCCGGACGAGGACGACGTCGATCTCCGCCGCGTACAGCGTCACCTCGGCCTGCAGGTACAGCCAGGCAAGCAGGCCGAGCACGACACCGAACGTGCCGTACAGCGACGAGGCGCGGTGCAGCTGGTGGGTGACCACGTACCCGCCGAAGACCTGCAGGACCTGCCAGACGACCGCCGCGATCGCCGCGCCGACCGGCAGGTCGCGCCAGCGGACCTGGCGCACGGTGGCGATGCGGAACGCGAGCCAGAACACCCCGACGTTAAGGCAAAGCGAGATCGCGACCGCACCGATCAACGCGCCCGCGCCCGTCAGGATGTGCCCGGCGCCCCCGGCCAGGCCGGACAGCGCCGTGGTCACCACCAGGCCGATGCCGACGACGAGGACCAGCGCTATCTCGTTCAGCAGGGACAGCGGGAACCCCGGCCGCCGGTCCCGCGGTATGTCCCAGACTTCGCACAGCGCGTTGCGCATCGCCGACGCGACGCCACGCGCCCCGAGCAGCAGGACCACGATGCTGACCACAAGCGGGAGGCCGGTGCCGGGCAGCGAGCCCAGGTTGCTCTTGATCTGGTCGCCGATCACCGGATACTGGGCGAGCGCCGAGTTCAGCAGGCGCTGGCGCAGGTCCGGGTTGCCCCGCAGCGTCATGTCGAGCACCGTGACGAACAGCAGCAGCAGCGGGAAGAGGGCGAGGAAGGCGTAGTAGGCGATGAGCGCGGCGAGGTTGCCGGCCCGGTCGGCGGCGAATTTCCTGTACACGCCGACCGGAAACGCCAACGGCGGCCACCGCTGCTGGAAGCGGTCGGCCGCGTCGATGGATCTGCTCACCACGTTCATCTTCCCGGTGACTACCCGCTGCCCGGCCGTTCACCCGCGCGGGAAGGCGCAGTCAGGCGCCGAGGTTCAGGGCGACGAGTTCCGGGACCGCGCACAGGGACGCCGGCGCAGCGCCGGGACTCGCGGTCGGAGACGGACTCGACGTGACGGCCGGGCCGGGACTGGCCTGAGGTGACGTCGCGACCGGGGTGCCGTCCGGCGAGACAGCGCCGGACGGCGATGCGCTTGGCGCGGCGGCCGGGGCCAGCCGCGCGCACGCCGCGATGACCGCGATGTCCCCCGACTGCGCGGCGCTGCCGCCCAGACCGCTGAGGTCCGAGAAGTAGTGCGGCCATGGCAGCCCGGTAGCGGTCCAGACGACGCGCCCGGCGGCCAGGTCGTAGCCCCACGCCTCGCCGCCCGCCCCGCTGTCGAGGCCGAGCGCCACTCCCCCGCGCACCACGTACATGCCGGCCGAACCGCCCGCGGTGGAACCGGAAACCGAGGTCTTCCCCGCACCGGTCAGCGGATCGACGCCGACCAGGGCACCGGCCGCGGACGTGAGGTAGACCAGGTGCGCCGACGGGTCGGCGCCCTCGGGCACCGCGCCCGCGATGAACCAGAGCATGCCGCCCGTCTCGCCGCTGTAGGCGGTCACCCCGGCCGCGGACGTGAACAGCACGACACCGTCTGCCGCGAGCGACATCGTGCCGGAGAAAGCTTCCCCGGGAGGAGCAGGCAGGGTCCGTTCGGTACCTGAATTGAGGTCGATCACCCGCAGCTCTGTTACGGGCGCGGGCCCCAGATAGCCTCCCGCGGACTCGGCGGCGTACAAAGTGCCGCCGTCCGCGCGCCAGGCCTGGCCGGCGCCCACCTCGCGCCGCCAGCGCACCTTTCCGTCGGTGTTGTCATAGCTGGTCACGCTCGTGGGCCCGATGACCACCGTGGTCGCGACGGAGGCCAGCACCGCGCCGCCGAAAATCGCGGCCGGATACGATCCGAGCACCGCGCCGGTCGCGCTGTCGATCACCACCTCGGTGCGGGTGTGGCCGTACGGCCCGGCGACCCCCGCGGTGACGACGCCGTCCCAGGCGCGGACCGAGATGATCGTCGCGCGGGCCGGGCCGGGCAGCGTGACCTGCCACAGCAGCTGGCCGTGGCTCAGCCCGAAGCCAGTGACCGTCAGCCCGTCGCCGACCGCGGCGACACCGCCGCCAACCGCGACGTAGGCCTGCCCGGAGGCGGGCACCGTGCCGGTCGCGCCCGCGTCCACCGCCCACTGCCCGGGCAGCCGGGTGACCCAGCGCTCGGCGTCCGCGGGTTGTGGCCGGCAGCCACGGCAGGCCTGCGGCTGCTGCCCGGACGCCGACCCGTTCACCGGGAAGAACACGACGGCGAGCAGGGCGGCGGCGAGCACCCCGCGCCGCACCCAGGCCGGGGATCCGCGCACCGCCTTGCGCCTCCGCTTCATCACCTGCCGAACTCTTCGCGATACCCGGCAACAAGGGTAGAGCGATTTACCTGACTGACACGCCGGAGATGACGTTAACCGGTCGCTGCGGATCGGGAGCGGCCGCGGCAGGCCCCGCCAGGCCACGGAAAACGAGCGCGGCGCGGTCCCCGCCGATAGCGTTGGACGCGATACAAGGAGGTACTCATGGCAGACCGCGCACCGCTTCCATACGATTTCCTGCCGTCCGTTCCGTCATTTACGGTGACCAGCGAGGACATCACCCACGGCGGGCATATGAGCGACAAGCAGGTGTACAACGCCTTCGGCATGACCGGGGAGAACATCTCGCCGCAGCTGTCCTGGTCCGGGTTCCCAGCGGACACCAAGAGCTTCGCGGTGACCTGCTTCGACCCCGACGCGCCAACCGGGTCCGGGTTCTGGCACTGGCTGGTTATCGACATCCCGGCTTCGGTGACGTCGCTGGAATCCGGGGCCGGCGTCGCGGCCAACGGGCTGCCGGCGGGCGCCTTCCACGTGCGCAACGACTACGGCACCAAGGACTTCGGCGGCGCGGCACC
>JASHPP010000324.1 GCA_030038035.1 Trebonia sp. | reverse complement strand
GGGTTCGTCCAGCAGGCGGCCACGCTGCAGGTCGGGGAGAAGGGCACCGTGGGCGCCGCGGCGGCCGCGGCCGGCGTCGTGGCGAGCGCCGCCCGGGTCGCCGCCCCGCGGACGATCGTGTTCGACCGGCCCTACCTCATGCTGGTGACCGACACCGCGACCGGGGAGCCGCTGTTCCTCGCGAAGGTGGCCAACCCGACGGCGAGCTAGCCCGCAGCCGCCGGACCGCGAGCTGGTGGTCGCACGACTGTGTGACCCCCAGTGACCTGCGGTCTGATCCACCCCGGCGAGCGCGTGGTACCAGGTTCTATGTCCTCTGGCAGTGCCACGGGCTCGGGCTGACCATGGCCGGTGCGCTACGCAACGCCCATGCCTTCCGTCAGCGGATGCGTCTGCTAGCCGAGGACGCGAGGGTGGCCAACCGCCTGGTAATCCTGCTCGAAGAAACGAAGTGCGCCGGCAAGCAAGCGCACGACACGAACGTCGTCGCCACCATGCTGGAAAACGGCATAGGCACGATTGTCACGCTGAACACCAAAGACTTCACGCGATTCACCCACTACATAGCGGTCACGGGACTGCCTACTGGGTGACGCGGCTGAGGGAAAGACTGCGACCGCCGTTCGGATGATGGGCAAGTCGCAGGTTCGCCCGCGAACTGGCGGACAGCGTCCAGGGCAACCGGGTCACCGCCGGGCGCCTGCAGCTGCGGCTCGTTCGTGACCTGCGCTGGTACCCATACGCGCGTTCGGACGGCGACTGGGAGCCAAGCGGGCCGCCGGAGGCGACCCGGCCCGGGCAGTCGCGGCGTTGTAAGCGCTCCGTCGCCGGAGAAAAAGATCTTAGCGATCCCGAACGGACCGGGCTGACTCCCTCAGCTTCCAGCGACTCGGGCGCGGTGGGATGTGCCTGCGACTGAGGACCTCAGCGGTCCGTGTCAGCGGGTCCTGACATGCGATGGCTCAATGAACCTCGCCAGCCGTCGCAGACCCACGGCGATCCCCAGCCGCAGCCTCCCTGACCACGGTGACGAAGGGCGACGGTCATGCGGCGGGGCAGTGCGGCCCTTCTGCGCAGCGTCAAAAGCGGCGAAGACCTCGCCCGGATCCTCGTCTTCCTCGTAGAAGCGCTCAGCCTCTTCGGCCTTCACATTTACCATGATGCCCCTTTCTGACTCTCATACGCACTGCCAAGAGCGAAGACGTTGCTCGACGGGGCTCCCGCCGGGTACAGGACGGCGATACACCGGCGCCCGCCAATCCTGATCTCGACAAGGGCACGGCGTCCCCGTTCCGGATGTTCATGCCAGGCATACCGGAGGCCACGGACGCACACGATCGCGTCATGAACGTCCCGCCAGTCAAGCCCGTGCTTCACAGCTAGCTTCTGCGCGGTCGCTTCACTGACGATGAGATGCGCAACCCACAGGAACGTACTCACTACTCGACCTCACTACTCGACTCCCTCTCCGCGTCGGGACTCATTGCCCGCAGCAACCGGCGGACTGGGTTATGTGCATGGCATCACGCGCAGTGTGGCACCGACCACCGACAAAATGGCTGGACTGCCAACTACGCAACTACGCGGGCGTGCGTCAGCCGCGCCCGTATCCAGTTCCCCGGCGTCAGCCGAGCTGGCAGAGGTGTGGGAATAGCCGACCGGACACCGCCTCATGCGATGCGTCACCCCGGCATACCAGGCATATCGCATCACCGGCCGGCTACAGCAGGCACCATGCGGCGGGGACGCGCGTCCACCCGGCTGCGTGACAACGGAAAGCCGCAGACCAAACCCGGATTGGCGGCTGTCGTGCCAGGCACTTGTGGCTCAAGTTGGCCGAGCGCGATTAAGTTACTTGAGATGTGATCGTTAACAATAGCTGGCGGCAGCAACCTATTGCTTGGGAGTTTGGTTAGACGGATGATCGGGGCTGTCGGAGATTATATCGGCGGAAGAGGCCCCTATGAATGATCTCGGGGATGCATCCCACCGTCCCTACAAGTTAAAGCTGATCGAAGTTGCCATACCGCTGCAAGACATCAACAAGGAAGCGGCCAGGGAAAAGTCAATTCGGTATGGTCATCCGTCAACTTTGCACCTGTGGTGGGCGCGTCGCCCGCTAGCCGCATGCCGTGCAGTGCTATTCGCCCAGCTCGTGGACGATCCATCGGCTCATCCAGATAGATTCCACGGCGAAGCCGAGCAAGAGATCGAACGCAAGAGGCTGCATGGCATCATCTCGGAACTTGTCAGGTGGGAGAACATCAACGACCGAAGGGTTCTGGAAGAAGCCTGCGCCGAGATCCGGAAATCCTGCGCTCCCGGCGAGCCGCCACCGATCCTCGACCCGTTCGCCGGCGGCGGGTCCATCCCACTGGAAGCCCAGCGACTTGGCCTAGACGCCTGCGCACGTGACCTGAATCCGGTCGCCGTGCTGATCAACAAGGCACTGATCGAGATCCCGCCGAAGTGGACCGGTCATCCTCCCGTCTTCCCCGGTGCCGCTGAGTCAGCTCAGTCATGGCCGGGTGCTACCGGTCTGGCGGAGGACGTACGCCGGTACGGCAAATGGATATGTGACGAGGCCGAAAGGCGGATCGGTCAGCTATATCCAAAGGTGAAAGTCTCCGGCGTCGAGTGCAAGGTCATCGCCTGGATCTGGGCGCGTACTGTCACCTGCCCGAACCCGGCGTGTGCCGGCACGATGCCGCTGGTCCGCTCCTTCTGGCTCGGCAAGAAGAGAGGGAAGGAGCGCTACGTCGTCCCGGTTCCGGACGGCAAACGGGTCCGCTTCGAGATCGGCGGACCGGCCGGTGTGCCCCGTGAAGGCACCGTCAGCCGCACCGGTGCGGTCTGCCTGCTGTGCGGCACCCCGGTCCCGCTGAGCTACCTCCGCGAAGAAGGCAAGGCGGGCCGGATGGGCTCCCAGCTCATGACCATCGCCGCCGAAGGCAGGAGGCGACGTCACTACCTGCCGCCAACCGAAGAACACGAGAAGGCCGCAGACGTCCCACGCCCCGACGACATACCGGACGCCGAGATCCCGCACAATCCCCGGTACCTCACCGCCCCCAACTACGGCATGCGCACCTGGGCCGACCTGTTCACCAACCGCCAGCTCACTACCCTCACCACGTTTACCGGCCTAGTCAAGGAAGCCTATAGACGCGTCGCCGCCGATTGCGCCGACCCGAACTACGCAAGCGCGATCACGACCTATCTGGCACTTGGGGTGAGTCGCACCGCCGACCGGAATTCAAGCATCTGCACTTGGGATTGCAGCCAAAAGATGGAGTCGCTGCGTAACACGTTCTCCAGACAAGCGATCTCCATGAATTGGGACTTCGCGGAAGGTAACATTTTCGGTGAGGGCAGTGGAAACTTTGCAGATTCCTATGAAGGGATCTCAACCTGCGTACAAAGGGTGCCCGCGACGCCGCAGGGAACGGCTAGCATGCAGGACGCCGCGACCGGTGACTACGACGGCCGACTTCTCGTCGCCACCGATCCTCCATACTACGATAACATCGGCTATGCCGATCTTTCCGATTTCTTCTATGTGTGGCTTCGGCGATCGTTGATCGATGTCTATCCGGACCTGATGCAGACGGTCCTGACTCCCAAGGACGATGAGATAGTAGCCGACCCATTCAGGCACGGCGGGAAGGAACAGGCTAAACAGTTCTTCGAGGAACGCTTTGAGGCAGTATTCTCAAGGATTAACGAGGGTACTCCTGAGGGTTATCCAATAAGCTTCTTCTATGCATACAAGCAGGCCGAGACGGATGGCGACGGAAATCAGGCGTCCACGGGGTGGGAGACCTTGCTCGAGGCCATGCTTAAGACCGGATGGAAAGTGACCGGCACTTGGCCGATACGCACCGAACTTGGAAACCGGCCGCGTGGCCAGGAGTCCAATGCACTGGCATCGTCGATCGTGCTTGCCTGCCGACGGCGACCAGCCACTGCCAGCGTGACCGACCGGAGAGGCCTGATAGCGGCACTGCGGGCGGAGATGCCCGGAGCGCTCCGCAAGCTTGAACAGGGAGGCGTCGCGCCCGTAGACCTTCGTCAGGCGGCCGTTGGACCGGGAATGGCCATTTACTCCAGGTATGTGCACGTAAACGAGCCAAACGGCGAACAGATGCGCGTGCGGTCAGCGCTCGCCATGATCAACCAGGTACTCGATGAATGGCTATCGCAGATGGAAGGCGATGTCACGGCGGACACCCGGTGGTGCGTGGAGTGGTACAAGGAACATGGATTTGATCCCGGCCCGTTCGGCGATGCGGACACGCTCTCAAAGGGCACAGATACAGGAGTTGCCGTCCTGGACCGCGCCGGTGTGCTGCACGCACGCGCCGGAAGGGTGACGCTGCTGTCTGTTGACAAAATCTCGGAATATTACGATCCGTCGCGTGACGACCGGGTATCGGAATGGAAGGTGTGCCTGCATCTCGCCAAGCGACTGAGGGAACAAGGAACTGAACCCGCGGCCCGGCTGATGGCAAGTATCCGTGACAGGATAGACCTACGCGCTGTCAAGGACCTTGCTTACCTGCTGTACTCGATAGCGGATGAAAACGACTGGTCAGACACTGCGCTCATATTCAATGAGCTGGGAACCTCCTGGCCTGACCTGGAAGCCATATCAAGGAGGCTCGGGTCAGCTTACGCACAAGGTGAGATCGGAGCCGAGCACTCGTAACGGACCAACGGACCCGGCAGGCATGCAGCAGCACCCCCCATGGCCGATGCGCTCTGCTTTGTCAGCATCCGCGTCTAGAGTCAGGAGGCAGCAGGCCAGCAGCAGGCCAACCGCCGTAGTCGAATCGGCCGGAAGTCAGGGTGAAGGAGCACCGGGCCAGATGGGTTTCAGCCTTGAGGACGTGACACCGGGCGCGCAGATCGCCGGTATCACCGGCGACGTGCCGGTCACGGTCGTCGCCGCGACCTGGATCGGCGGCAACGCCCTCCGCCTCACCTACCGCACCGAGGACGGCCGCCTCGACGAGCGCATCCTCTACCGCGACCACGAGGCGCGCCTGCGCATCCCCAAGCGAGCCGCCGCCTACGACTTCGGCGCCGACGCCGGTGCGTTCAAGCTCGCGGCGGAGGCGCTCCGGATCAGGATGGCGGGGCGTTTCGACCCGATGCTCGCGGTGCACACCAGCGACCTGGAACCGCTCCCCCACCAGATCCAGGCGGTCTACGGCGAACTGATCGAGCGGACCCCGCTGCGCTTCCTGCTCGCCGACGACCCCGGCGCGGGCAAGACGATCATGGCGGGCCTCTACATCAAGGAACTCATGCTCCGCGGCGACCTGGAGCGCTGCCTGGTCGTCGCTCCCGGCGGCCTGGTGGAGCAGTGGCAGGACGAGCTCCGGGAGAAGTTCGGTCTGACGTTCGAGCTGCTAACCAGACAACTGGCCGACACGGAGCCGGAGAAAACCGTCTTCGCCAGGCACAACCTGCTGATCGCGAGGATGGACCAGCTTTCCCGCTCCGACGACCTCAGGGAGGGCCTCGACAACGCCGACTGGGACCTTGTCGTCGTGGACGAGGCGCACCGGATGTCCGCGCACTATTTCGGCAGCGAGCTGAAGAAGACCAAGCGCTACCAGCTCGGCGAGCTGCTCGGACGGCACACGCGGCACCTGCTGCTGATGACCGCGACCCCGCACGCGGGCCGGGAAGAGGACTTCCAGCTTTTCATGGCGCTGCTGGATACCGACAGGTTCGAGGGCCGGTACCGCGACGCGGTGCACTCGGTGAACACCGAGGGCCTGATGCGCCGCATGGTCAAGGAGGACCTCACGACGTTCGACGGCAGGCCGCTGTTCCCGGAGCGAAGAGCGTACACCGTCGGCTACGAATTGTCCCCCGGCGAGAGGGACCTGTACGACGCTGTCACCCAGTACGTCCGGGAGGAGATGAACCGCGCCGACCGGCTTCGGGAACAGGGCGACGCCAAGCGCGGCTTCACGGTCGGCTTCGCGCTGACCGTCCTGCAGCGAAGGCTCGCCTCCAGCCCTGAGGCCATCGGCAAGTCACTGGAGCGACGCAGGAAGCGCCTGGAGAAGCGGCGCCGCGAGATGCAGTACGGAGACCACGCGGCGGCGGACAACGACCTGGCCAGAAGGCTCACCGAGCTGCTCGGCCGCGATCTGACCGACGACACTGACGAACTTGACGACCTGCCGAGCCAGGAGGCCGAGGAGATCGAATCCGAAGTCGCCGACGCTGCCACCACCGCTCGGACCCTCGCGGACCTGGACAAGGAACTCGCGATCCTTGCCGACCTGGAAGAGCTGGCCAGGCGGGTAAGGCACAGCGGCACGGACAAGAAGTGGACCGAGCTCCGCGACCTGCTGACCGACAACGCGCTGATCAGCGACAAAGACGGCAACGTCCGGAAGATCATCGTCTTCACCGAGCACCGCGACACCATGGACTACCTCGCCGACCGCATCCGCGGTCTCCTCGGCAGGCAGGACGCCATCGTCACGATCCACGGCGGCGTGCGGCGCGAGGAACGCCGCAAGATCATGGAACTGTTCGCCCAGGACGTGGACACCCGCGTGCTAGTCGCCACCGACGCCGCCGGCGAGGGTCTGAACCTGCAACGCGCCCACCTGATGGTCAACTACGACCTGCCATGGAACCCGAACAGGATCGAGCAGCGCTTCGGCCGCATCCACCGGATCGGCCAGACCGAGGTCTGCCACCTGTGGAACCTCGTCGCCAGCGACACCAGGGAAGGCGCGGTCTTCAGCCAGCTTCTCGGCAAGCTCGAAGAGCAGCGCAAGGCCTACCAAGGCAAGGTCTTCGACGTGCTCGGCGAGGCCTTCGAGGGCCAGCCGCTGCGCGACCTGCTCGTCGAGGCGATCCGCTACGGCAACCAGCCGGAGGTCCGCGCGCGGCTGCATGGGGTCATCGACAAGACCGTCGGCGAGGGGCTGGACAAGCTCATAGCCGAACGCGCAGCGCACGCCGACCTGTTCGCCACTGCCGACCTGGAACAATGGCGGGCCAGGATGGACGAGGCGCGCGCCCGCCGCCTGCAGCCGCACTACATCCGCGCGTTCTTCATGGCCGCGTTCAGGCTGCTCGGCGGCAGGATCTCCGAGCGCGAGTCGGGCCGCTACGAGATCCGCCACGTCCCCGCCGACATCCGTGACCGCGACCGCCAGATCGGCCTCGGCGCCCCCGTGCTCACGAAATACGAGCGGGTGACGTTCGACAAGGAACTGACCCGCCCCGTCGGCAAGCCGAAGGCGGACCTGCTCGCCCCGGGCCACCCGCTGCTCGACGCGGTCACCGACCTGATCATCGAGCGCTACGGCACCCTGCTCAAGCAGGGCACGATGCTGGCCGACCGGCACGACCCAGCCGAGACCCCGCGGCTGCTGGTCGCGGTCACCCACGAAATCACCGACGGCCACGACCCGGCCACCACGATCGTCAAGCGGTTCGGCTTCGCCGAGATCACCCCCGACGCGCAGGGCAGCGCCCCCGCGCCGGACGGGGTGCGCGCCGCCGGCGAAGCGAGGTACCTGGACTACGAGCCCCTGGATGATCCCGAACGGGCCGTGGCGACTCCCCTTCGGGACGCGCCATGGCTCTCCTCAGGCGTGGAAACCGCGGCCCTGGACTGGGCCGTCACCGAAGGCATGCCCGAAGTGATCGCCCGAACGAGGGACACGGTCGCGGCACGAGTGGGCCAGGTCCGCCGCCTGGTGAAGCAGCGCCTCACCGGCGAGATCAACTACTGGGACATGCGGCACGCCGAACTGCTCGACCAGCAGTCGGCGGGCCGCCAGCTCAAGATGAAGCCGGAGACCGCGTACAACAGGGCACGTGACCTGGAACGCCGCCTCGAGAAGCGCCTCGCCGACCTGGACCAGGACGAGGAGCTGATCGCCCGGCCGCCGGTCATCTCCGCCGGCGCGCTGGTGATCCCCCAGGGCCTGCTCGACAAGCTCCTTGGCCGGACGCCGGACCCGGCGCGGATCGCCCGCGACACCACGCTGTCCGAACGCCGCGCCGTCGACGCCGTCCTCGCCGCCGAACGCCGCCTCGGCCGCGTCCCGCAGGAGATGGCGCATAACAATCCGGGCTATGACATCCGCTCCCGCGCCGCCGACGGCCACATCGTGTATATCGAGGTCAAGGGCCGGGTGGCGGGCGCCGAGGACTTCTGGGTGACGAAGACGGAAGCCCTCACCGGCAAGAACGCGGGCACCGGCGCCCGCCTCGCACTCGTGTCGGTCCACCCCGACGGACCCGAACGCGACGTGGTTCGCTATATCGTCGATCCATTCCGTGACGTCGACTTCGGCGACTTCGCCGCGACCGGCATCATCGGCGACTGGCTCAGGGAGTGGGAACGGGGAGGGGACCCGGTATGACCGCGAAGGAACTCTGGTACAAGCCAAAGCTCATCGAGGTCGCCCTGCCGCTTGAGGACATCAACCGCGAGTCCGCCCGCGAGAAGTCCATCCGCCACGGTCACCCGTCCACGCTCCACCTGTGGTGGGCGCGCCGTCCCCTTGCCGCGTGCCGCGCCGTGCTGTTTGCCCAGCTCGTGGACGACCCGTTGGCCCACCCGGAATTGTTCCCCACCGAGGAAGAGCAGAAGGCCGAGCGCGACCGCCTGCACGGCATCATCTCCCGCCTCGCGGTGTGGGAGAACATCCACGACGAGAAGCTGCTGCGGGAAGCGCACGAGGAGATCCTCAAGTCCACGGGCGGCAATCCCCCGCCGATCCTTGACCCGTTCGCCGGCGGCGGGTCGATACCCCTAGAGGCCCAGCGGCTCGGCCTAGAGGCATACGCCTCGGACTTGAACCCGGTAGCGGTCCTTATTAATAAGGCCCTGATCGAGATCCCCCCGAAGTGGGTGGGCCACGCCCCGGTGTTTCCGGGCGCCGCAGCAGAGAAGATGTCATGGCCGAGAGCGACCGGCCTCGCGGAGGACGTGCGCCGGTACGGGGAGTGGATGCATGTTGAGGCCGTTAAACGAATCGGTCATCTGTATCCCAAGGTCGATGTCTCAGGAATCGAGTCGTCGGTAGTTGCCTGGTTTTGGGCACGCACAATCACCTGCCCGAACCCCGCATGTACAGGTCAAATGCCCCTCGTTCGCTCGTTCTGGCTGAGCAGCAGGAAGGGTAAGGAGCGGTATGTCGTCCCCGTCCCTGACGGGAAGCGTGTCCGCTTCGAGATCGGTGGCCCAGACGGAGTTCCCCACGAAGGAACTGTAGCGGGCCGCACTGGAGCCGTCTGCTTGCTCTGCGGCACGCCAGTTCCAACGACGTACATCCGTGCCGAAGGCAAAGCTGGCCGCATTAAGGCCCAGCTCATGGCTATTGCGGCAGAAGGTACTCGCCAGCGCTACTACCTCTCCCCAAAGGATGAGCAAGAGAAAGCAGCTGACGTCCCCCGCCCTGAAGACATTCCCGATGCAGAAATGCCTAACAACCCCCGGTGGTTCTCTCCCCCGGCATATGGGATGACCTCGTACGCGGATCTATTCACGGCTCGACAATTGGTTGCCTTGACCACCTTCTGCGATCTCATCAAAGAAGCCCACTCAAGGGTAATGACAGATTCTGGAAATAGCGATTACGCGGATGCTGTTGCAACGTACCTCGCATTCGCTATCTCGAAGTTGGCTGACCGCGGCTCGTCGATATGCTCATGGGTTATCCAGCGCGAATCGAACAGGAATACATTCGCACGCCAAGCAATTCCGATGACCTGGGATTTCATAGAGATGAATCCACTCCTACATGGCACTGGAAGCTTCGCAGGCGCGGCTGCCTGGACGATCGAGAGTTTGGATGGGGTACCGGCCATTGGATCAGCAATCGTCCGCCAAGGAGACGCCGCATCTCTAAACCCAGGCGAACCGGTAGTCTCCACAGACCCGCCGTATTACGACAACATAGGCTACGCGGATCTGTCAGATTTCTTCTATATCTGGCTTCGACGGTCTCTTCGCGAGTACTATCCAGACCTTCTTGCGACGCTACTGACACCTAAGGCGAGTGAGCTAATAGCCACACCCTACCGGTTCGGTGGAAGCAAAGATAAGGCTGAGGAATTTTTCGAGACAGGCTTCCTGAAGACCTTCACGCGGCTCCGAGAGCGGCAGCCCGTAGATTTCCCAACGACGGTAATCTACGCATTCAAACAGTCAGAAATGACACAGGAAGGCGAGGCGTCAACCGGTTGGGAAAAGATGCTCACAGGCTTGCTCGATGCTGGCTACTCTGTGACTGCGACGTGGCCAATTCAAACCGAGCGAGCAACGCGGTCAATCGATATCGGAACCAACGCACTGGCGTCATCCATTGTCCTGGCTTGCCGACCCCGACCGGCCGACGCAGGGTTCACCGATCGGCGGGGGCTGATCACCGCTCTGCGCGAGGAGTTCCCCGATGCGCTGCGGAAATTGGAGCAGGGGAAGGTCGCGCCGGTGGATTTGCGGCAGGCGGCTATTGGGCCGGGGATGGCAGTCTTTTCCCGGTATGCGCGGGTGAACGAGCCGGATGGGTCGCCGATGCGGGTGCGGGCGGCGCTGTCGCTGATCAACCAGGTGCTCGACGAGAAGCTGTCGCAGCTTGAGGGGAACGTTTCCGCGGAAACGCGATGGTGCGTGGAGTGGTTCAAGTCGTATGGGTTCGAACCCGGGCCGTTCGGGACCGCGGAGACGTTGTCCAAGGGGATCGACACGAGCATCGACGCACTCGAGCGGGGCGGTGTGCTGAGTTCGCGGGCCGGGAAGGTGAAACTACTGTCCGTTCGGGAGCTTCCTGATTTTTATGATCCCGCGACCGACGACCGGACGTCGGAGTGGGAGATCTGCCTGCACCTCGCCAAGCGGCTGCAGAACCAGGGCGCGGATGCCGCTGCCCGGCTGATGGCCGCGGCGCGGGACGTGGTGGACCTAGACGACGTCAAGGAACTCGCCTACCTGCTGTACTCGATCGCGGAGAAGAAGGGCTGGGCGGAGACCGCGCTGCTTTTTAACGGCCTGGGCACGTCGTGGACCGATGCGGAGGACGCGTCGCGGAAGGTGACCGGGCCGGTGGCGGTCCAAGGTGAGCTGAGTTTCGACGCGGACGACTATGAGTGATTTAACTGGCGGGAGTGGATCTGGTATGGCCATGAGTAACCGCGATCGGATCGACCGGGGTATGCAGGTGCTCGCGGCTGGCCTTGCGCCGTTCGTCGATTCGGTGATGAGCGCCTCCGTGCCCGCCGGGCGGGACTGGGTGGAGCTGCTCGAGGCGCGGGAGAACGCGCAGCGCGGCGCGAGCCTGCGCTACTCGCGGGACGACGCGCGGTTCCTGCTGAAGGTGCTGACAGAACAGGGGCGACTGTTCCGCGACAAGCTGTCCCGCGCCGAGCAGTCGTTCGCGAGCGAACTGCGCGAGGTGGGCAACCGGTGGGGGCACGGCGAGTCGTTCACCGGGGACGACACCTACCGCGCGCTTGACACGATCGAGCGGCTGCTGACCGCGGTGGACGCCACGACCGAGGCGGAAACCGTGCGGAACCTGCGCCGGGAAGCACAGCAGGCCGCGTTCGCGGCGGAAACCAGGCGCGCGGTCAATGCCGTCACCGGTGTCGAAGGGCACGGGCTCAAGCCCTGGCGCGAGGTGATCATGCCGCACGCCGACGTGCGGGACGGCAACCTGAGAGGCGCGGAGTTCGCCGCCGACCTGTACTATGTGTCGATCGGTGACGGCACCGCGGAGTACGTCAACCCAGTGGAGTTCTTCCGCCGCACCTACCTGACGCAGGGCCTGCAGGACCTGCTGCGGTGGACCGCGCGGCGGATCGGCGGGGACAGGAACGCGCCGCCTGTGGTGAACCTGCAGACGAACTTCGGCGGCGGCAAGACGCACTCGATGCTGGCGCTGTGGCACCTGCTCTCCGGTGTCCCGCTGACGTCGTACCCGGACGAACTGCAGAAGCTGCTCGCTGGTGTTGCCTTGCCTGCCGCGCGGCGGGTCGCGCTTGTCGGCAACCGCATCGCGGCGGGGAAGGGCTCGGTCAAATGCGAGGGCACGTCCAACGAGACGCACGTCAGGACGCTCTGGGGTGAGCTGGCCTGGCAGCTTGGCGCGGCCAGCGGCGGCGAGGCCGGGGCGCTGCGGGCGTACGCGATCGTGGCCGACGCCGACGCGACCAGGTCCAACCCGGGCGCGGCGCTCGGCGAGCTGATCCGCGCGTACGCGCCATGCCTGATCCTGATCGACGAATGGGTCGCCTACGCCCGGCAGCTGTACGGCCGGGACGACCTGGACGGCGGCACGTTCGACACCCAGTTCACGTTCGCGCAGACGCTCACCGAGACAGTTAAGGCGGTCCCCGGCGCGATGCTCGTCGTGTCGATTCCCGCCTCTTCCGACATGCCGACGGACGAGGAGACCGAGCGCGGGGCCACCGACATCGAGATCGGCGGGATGAACGGGCGGGAGGCGCTGGCCCGGCTGCAGCAGGTCATCCGGCGCCTCGCCGACCAGTGGCGGCCCGCCACCGCGGTCGAGTCGTTCTCGATCGTCAGGCAGCGGCTGTTCGACGACCCCGGTGCCGACGCCCAGGCGGACATCGCCGCGGTCGCGCGGGTGTTCACCGACTTCTACGCGAAGAACCGCGCCGAGTTCCCCGCCGGGGCCGCCGAGCCGTCGTATGAGGAGCGGATCAGGGCCGCCTACCCGGTACACCCAGAGCTTTTCGACCGGCTCTACCAGGACTGGTCCACGCTGGACCGCTTCCAGCGCACCCGCGGCGTGCTCCGGCTGATGAGCGCGGTCATCCACACACTCTGGCTGCGCGACGACCCAGCCCCGCTGATCATGCCGGGCGGGGTGCCGCTGGATGCCGACGAGGTGCTTTCCGAGATCACCCAGTACCTGGAGGACAACTTCAAGCCGGTCATCGACACCGACATCGACGGCGGCACCGCCACGCCGGCGACGATCGACGCCAGCCGGCCCAACCTCGGCCAGCGGCGGATCACCCGCCGGATCGCGCGGTCCATCTTCCTCGGCTCAGCACCCACCCTGAAGGCCGCGCACAAGGGCACCGAGCAGCCCCGCGTCTGGCTCGGCATGGCGACGCCCGGCGACCCGGTGGGCAGCTTCGGCACCGCGCTGCACCTGCTGTCTGAGCAGGCCACGTACCTGTACAGCGACGGCGCGCGGTACTGGTACGACACACACGCGTCCGTCGCCCGGCTGGCCCAGGACCAGGCAGACCGGCTCCGCGACCGCCCCGAAGAGGCGTGGGCGGAGATACTGCGGCGGCTCAGTTCCCGCGAGGGTCCTGCTCGCGGGATGTTCGCGCGCGTGCAAGTCGGCCCGGAGCGGAGTGCCGAGATCGCCGACGACCCGGCCGTCCGCCTGGTGATCCTGCACCCGATGTACCCGCACACGCGCGGTGACGACGGGTCCAAGGCGTCGGTTTTCGCCGCGAGCGCCATGGTCAGCCGGGGCAGCGCGCAGCGGATGAACCGGAACATGATCGCTTTCCTCGCCCCGGACGCCAAGCGCTACGAGGAACTCGACGAGGCGGTCCGCAAGTACCTCGCCTGGCATGACATCGCCTCAAGCGAGGACCGGATCAGGGAACTCGACCTGTCCGCGCAGCAGGCGGCGCAGGCGAAGAAACGGCTCAAGGACGCCGACGAGACCGTGAACCTGCGCATCTCCGGCGCCTACCACTGGCTGCTTGTCCCGGTCCAGCCCGCGGGCCGCCCGGTGACCCTGGACGAGATCAAGACCGACACGGCCAAAGAGCGCCTCGCCGAGCGCGCCAGCGACAAGCTGCACAACGCCGACCTGCTGCGCACCGTGCACGGCGCGCGGAACATCCGGCTCGACCTGGACTCGCACCTGTCTTCGGTGTGGGCCAGCGGCCACATTCCGGTCGGCAGGCTGTGGGAGTACTACTGCCAGTACGTCTACCTCCCCCGGCTCGCCGAACGGTCGGTGCTCAACGACGGCATCCTCTCCGTCTTCGGTGAGATGCTCTGGGACCACGACGGCTTCGCCGTCGCGTCCGGGTACGACGAGGCCACCGGGAAGTACCTCCGCCTGGCCATCCCGCAGGAGAACGTCGCCCCGCAGATCACCGACCTGACCCTGCTGGTGCACCCTGACCGGGCGATCGCGCAACGGGGGCGGGAGCGAGCCGAGCAGGAAGCCGCCCGCGCGACCGCGGCGACCGCGGGAGGCGGCGCCGCAGGGTCCATTGAGGGCGGGCTTGCGACCAGTGGCTCGTCGGGCACAGTGACCGGCGCCTTGCCCGGCGTACTCACGCCGTCTGGAACCTCTCCTGCCCCCGAGCCGCCACCAGGTCCCAAGAACACTCGCTTCTACGGAACGGCCAGGCTCGACCCGGAACGCTACGTCCGCGACTTCAACAGGCTCTACCAGGAGGTCATCCAGCACCTGGCGGCCCCTGAGGGCGTGGACCTGGAGATCACCGTCGAGATCACCGCCAGCAAGAGGGATGGCTACCCCGACGACAAGGCACGCATCGTCACAGAGAACGCCCGCACGCTGAAGTTCGACCAGTACGGCTTCGAGGATCACTGAGGCGAACGGACACGGTATGACGGAAGGTGATACCCGCCCTGGAGCAGCAGAGGTCACGCGAGACGAGGCTCAGCCGCTGCGTTACGAACCGAATCCGAAGCACAAGGAACCGTGGCAGCGAGGAGCCCGGGGATCTCTCTGTCCGCCAGATGTGGACGCTGCGGCCCTACTTGCGGCAAGCGAGACCGATCCTGGTCATCCAGGCAAGCGTTACACGACAGATGGGCGTCACGCATACTGTGGTCATGAGCATGATCCCGGACGCTGGCATGGTTTCCCCGTCGAATGGCGGAAGGTTCCGGCTGTGATCCGTAATGCATGGCTGGCAACCGGACGTGTCACCAAGCGGTCTGTAAGAGAGCTCTGGTGAAAAACGTGACGGCATTCGGCAACTGGGAGATGCACGCGGGCGACCCGGCAGCCTTCGCTTTCCGGCTGGCCTTCCTGCCAAATCCGCACGGCGAGGATGACCGCGCAACGCCTGAGGAGCGTGAATCGTGGGGCGCCTTCGCTATCTGGGCGAATGGCGAGAACCTGTGCGCACATATCGAACAGGGCGAGATCCTGGACTCTGCGCACTGGTACATGCTGCCGTTGATCGAGTGGTTCGTCGATAACTGGGATCCGCTGCTCCACGAGGAGCGCCTGCCGCTCAGTAACACCGGACTGTCCGCTGCGGAATCTCTGAGTCGGACCCGGTTTCCGCCACTCTCGCTCAAGGAAGTGAACGAGTTCGCGTGGATGGACACATGGTCGGCCTGGTGGGATCGGCATTGCCTGCGGTCAGGGCGAGAAGGCGGCCTGTTCCCAGACGTCTATATACGCCGCTACCGCGACGCGCTGGAGCTTTCGACCGGAGCTGAGCCGATTCAGGGTATACCGGACGAATATGTCTTTCTAACTCCGAACAGGAACTACCACGTAGAGCCGACAGCAGCCGCGGAGACGCTATTCGATGTCCTGGATGCGGCAATCCGCGAACTTCAGCGGCGAGTACCGCACTCGCAGCGCCTAGAACAGCTCAGATCGCGTCTCGCCAGCCTTACGTCGCCGGACCGCGAAACGATCCGCATGGCATGGCTGGCGGGTCTCGGCGACGAGTTCGACCGATACTGCGACATCGCGCGCGAAGTGGACGGCGTCCTTGCGGGTGCCGCCCCAGATGTTCGTGAGCAGCTGACCGGCACCCGGCGGACGACGCCCCTGGTAGTCGAAGGCAGCGCATATGCGCGGCTGCTCTACGGAGCCATCAGCCCGGCAACCCAACTGCCGGATGTCGTGCAGCTGACCAGACTCATTGTTGAGAATTACGTCCCTGACGCCTCAGCGTGGCTGTCACGACTTGACCTGCCACTCGAACTGGGAGAGGTCAGGCAGCTAACACCGGGTGAGCAAGGCAGCAGGCTCGGCGAAAGGGCAAGCGAACTGCTCGCTGAAGATAGCGGCGGCTGGATTGATGTTGAATGGGTCGCGAAGAATCTGGACATCACGGTTTCGGAGATCGACCTTTCTGACGGTGAAGTACGTGCAGTAACGGTCTTTGGCCCGACGCAGCGCCCTCATATATTCAGCAACAGCGGCACCCGGTGGGGCCAGAGTGCGAGTGTGCGGCGGTTCACGCTCGCTCACGAGCTGTGTCATCTGTTTTTCGACCGGGAGTATGGCGATGAACTGGCAATCGCTACCGGGCCGTGGGCGCCCGTAGCCATTGAGCAACGCGCCAACGCGTTCGCCGCCGCATTCCTGATGCCCACGTGGCTGCTCCGGAACGCTCTCGCTGGTGCTACCGCGCCCGCGGACGACCCGGATACAATCAGATCCGTGAGCGTGGCGCTGCACGTTAGCGCGTCCTCGCTGATCGACCGGCTCTACAACCTCGGCGAGATCACTTTCGATGACCGCATCCGGTTGCGCTCAGTGTGGCTGCCGGAACACGACGCCGAAGGCCGCCGAGGAGGGAACGCTGCCAGTCGAGAAGACTGAGCGTGAAATGATGGTATCGACACCACCTTTCTCACCCGTGCGCTGGCTCTGGCCTGCCCACCGAGCGGCCGACAGGCAGCGTTACATAACCGTCTCATTACGGAGCGTGGCGGTCGACAGGGCTGCCGTGGCCGGACATCATCAAGCCCCGCGGCGGGTCCCGGCGCGGGGGACATGCTAGGGGTGGTCAGCCCTCCGGTTCCAGGGGTTCCGTAAGGGCCCCGAGGATCGCGCTCGGCCCGTCCCCGGTGACCGCGATCATGGTGGAGCCCGGGCTGCTCATCTCGATGCGCAGCCCGCCTGGTTCGTGCTCCACGGTGACTTCCCTGCCGGGGTAGCGTTCCTTCAGTCCCGTCTCGATCCGCTGCGCGTCCGCCCGGTTCACGGCGCCACCACCGGGGCGGGGACGATCGGCTCCCAGCAGACGCCGCTGCCGACGCGGCGTCCGCGCCATCCCTGCCCGGTCCGCTGGTATCCGGACGTCAGCGTCCGCATACCAAGGTCGAGCCGCGACTGTTCCACGCTCGCGGCGCTAGCCTGCCCGCTGCGCAGGTAGGTCTCGGCGATCTGCAGGGCCTGTGCCCGGTCGTCGGTGACGCCCCGCCCGGTGCGGGCGGGACAACCTTGAATGTGATTGAGGCTGGGTCCCGACTTCAGGTACTCCACTACTTCTTGTGCTCGGTCCAGTGCCCGGGCCTTATCCGCTGTCAGGAGTGGCAGGAACGTCACGTGGCTCTCCTCGGATCGACCTCAAGCCCCGCTCATGGATAAGCAGCAAGGCCCTCAGCCGTGACGCTACGACAGGCGAACACCAGCCATAAAGCAATGTGCTTTAGATTGCTCACAAAGTTGCTTAAAGATCATCCGGAAGCAAGCTCGCGCAACTAGCCTTGGGAGGCCAGCTCGCCACGACCGAGTCGGACGTGCCGCGACCTGGCTGGGCCGCTTCAGATACTGGCCAGGAGACCAGCTAGGGCGCGGGTAATCACCGACCGCGCCTCCGCCCCGTAGCAGGCCACCTCTGCCAGCTGGCCGAAAACCCTGATGTAGGTCGCAATCTCGGATGGCTGGGTTAGCTTGAGTTCAGCCGTCAGGTGCTCGACCTGCACCACCCGCTCGTCGTAGATGTAAAAGCCCTGGACCGGTGCGACGGGCAGTTGCCTCTCGAAGGGAATGACGCCGAACCTGATAGTGGTAAGCGTCGACAGCGCCACCAGCCGGTCAAGCTGGCCAGCTAGCACCTCAGGCAGGCACAGCCGATACCGCAGCACCGCCTCCGTGATCACGAAATGGAACCGCTTGCCGGAGCGGTACAGCACCTGCTGGCGCTGCATCCGGGCCGCAACCGCTTCATCGATATCATCAGCGGCGCCGATGTCCTCTAGGCCCTCAGCTAGCCGGGATCGGGCGTAGTCGGGCGTCTGGAGCAGGCCGGGGACGAAGACGTTCTCGAAGTTACGAACGTGCTCAGACTCGTTCTCGATTTCGGCAATAGCTTCCTGCATGGCCCGCTGCCCAGTGCGAAACATCCGCCGGAACTCGATGTACTGTCCCTCCAGGGTGCGCAGGCCAGCGATCAGTTCATCGATAAGCTCTGGGCAACCGCACGCCTGCGCCCAGGCTGAGATGTCATCTTCGGATGGGGTCTGCTTGCCACCTTCGATCTTGGAGACCTTGCTTGGATGCCAGCCGTGCAGGGCGGCCAGCTGCCGCCCCGTCAGACGCCCGTCGTGGCGCAGCTCCCGAAGCCTGAGACCGAGCGCTTCCCTCGCCCGCTGGAAATTTGACATCTATGTGGCGTACTCCGCGAGCGGTACAGCGTAGTGCCAGGCGACGTCCCGCCAGTAGCAGTGCTCGACGACCACGGCAGGATCGGCGCGGATCTCGGCCCCCAGCAAGACATCATCGTCGGTGAAACGCAAGATCCCCACCTTGCGCGAATCGATCAGCCAGTAGTCGTAGTCGGGCAGGTCCAGGCCATCGGCGCGGTCTCGCGGCAGGTACCGGATGTCCTCACCCGCCGCCGCGTTGACGCGCGCCAGATCCAGCCCGAACCGCGTGTAATCGCTGTGCGGCTCGCTGACGATCCGCACCCGTTGCATGCGCCGGCCACAAGCTGTACGCCGCCGCATCATCGCGGCCCACTCCTCGTTCCAGGAATAGTCCGGCTCACCAGCCAGGAACCGGCACAGCGGCTCCGCTTCTCCCGGCTCGTTGTACCGCTCCCGCCTCTCCATCCGGAAGGCGGTGTGCTGGTAACCGAGCACGAAACTGGCGAACTCCTGGCCGCGAACGAGTCGCGTCACTCGCCATCCTGAGCGAACCGCAAGAGCGTCTTCGGGATCTCGATGTAGAACTCGTCTTCGCGGACATCAACCAGGTCCGCGATGGCCGCTGGATCGGTCACGCGCTTGCCTTGCACCACGTAAGTACCGCGGTCGGTCGCGTAGAGCGCGGGGCAGCCCGTGTGGCCCGAATCGGTTCCGAGCAGTTGGAGTCGCATGCGAGTGATTCCTTCGAAGTTGCGAGGTGCTAGTGTTCTGATGCTCTGACATGCACCGAGTTGTGTCAAGCTGGGCCAGATGGGTTTCAGCCTTCAGGGCGTGACACGGGGGTTTTCGAGGTATCCCTCCGTTGCGGAACGTCATCATATACGGCACTTTAGGTAAGCAGATACCGGCCGGTCCTCGCGGAGGCGTGGTGTTCAGCGCCAGATCCGTGCCCAGCCGCCCGCGACTACAGGCTGCTAAAAGACCCGGTCGCGCAGGCGCGAGATGGCCCCTAGCGTCCGGCCCATCAGGCTGCCCGGTCTACGCCCGCATAGAAGCGGAGCGGATGTTCGGTAGCCCGGTGCCGCGGGTGGTCCAGCACCTGCTCGAAGGAGTCCAAGTAGTCGTCCAGCTTCACACCGCAAGTGTCACCGACCCCACCGGATTCCGCGAACGCATTTGCCCTCACAACCTGCCCGTTCCGAGAACAGTAAGCATGAACCATCTGATCCGTAGAGATGTCGGCTGATGGTCGCTACCAGCGCATATGTGCTCCAGCCTGCGGCAACCCTGTTCATCGACCCGTGTTGACTGCCGCTGTTGCGCGTCCTTGTAAGGCCAAGATGAGGCCATTCCAAAGGCTTTCACCAGCGTTACGAACAAGCCCGGGAACTGGTCTGTCATACCGCAGCTGACTGGCACGTTTCAGCTCAGCCCATCCTCGGTTGTCCGCGGGCGGCTTGCCGTGTACTCGTTCTGACCCGAATCCGCGATTAGGTCGGTGACACGGCGGCGCAAGTACCGGTAGGTGCCCCTTTGAGCTGGGATGATGATCGCTGCGAAGTAATGATCATCTCAAGCGGAGAGGCGCCTACCTGGTGAAAAGGATACGCAGCGGGGCGGGCAGATCGCGGCGGCAGCTGCGGATCGGCGCGCCGGATCCGTCGCTGACGCCGAACGCGGGCCTGGCGGCTATCACCGGGCTGTGTGACCGGCTCGGCGTGATCGGGGCGCTGGACGCGGCGGTCGGCCCGATCAAGGAGCGCGACCGCGGGTTCGGGGCCGGGCAGCTGCTGACGGGGCTGGCCGCGGCGCAGCTGGCCGGGGAGGACTTCTTGACCGGGCTGGATCGCCAGCGCGCCGATGCGGCCGGGCAGCAGGTCACGCCGGTGCCGGGGCTGGCGTCCACGACCGCGGCGGGCCTGGCCCGGCGGATCACGCCGGCGCAGTGGCGGGCGGTGGAGGCCGGCCTGGCGGCGGTGACCGGGCGGATGCTGGGAATGCTGCCTGCGCCGCGGGTGGCGGCGCTGACGGATGGGCCGGTCACGATCGATCTGGACACCACTGACGTGGAGGTCTACGGCCGCAAGAAGCGGGGCGTGGCGTATAACCACCAGGGCCAGCGGGTCGGGCGGCCGCACGTGGCGGCCTGAGCCGAGACCGAGATCGTGCTAGCCGCCGGCCTGGGCGACGGCACTGATGATCCGCGGGCGACCGCGCCGGGTCTGCTGCGCCGCGCGCTGGCCGCCC
>JASHPP010000323.1 GCA_030038035.1 Trebonia sp. | reverse complement strand
GTATTCGATCCCAGGGCGGTGATCGAGGGGCGTGCCCCGGGCCGGACCAGCATCGCGTTCATCGCCGGCATCGTGATCACCGCGGCGTGCGCGATCGTCGCGCTCGGCATCGACGTGGGGCAGAGCGTCGCCGCGGGCGACGGCGTGGTGCCCGTCCTCGTCGCCCTCCCGCTGGCCCTGCTGCCGGTGCCGCTGCTTGTCGCGCTTGTGCTGTTCATTGACCGGCTCGAGCCGGAGCCGCGGGGCGCCCTGGTCTTCGCGTTCGCCTGGGGAGCCGGCATCGCCGCCCTGTTCGCGCTGCTCATCAACACGGCCGGGCTGGAGTACGTGACCCAGCCGGCGCTCGGCGCGGGCACGGGCGAGTACGTGTCCGCGACGTTCGGCGCGCCGCTGGTCGAGGAGACGCTCAAGGGCCTGGTCCTGGCCGGCCTGCTGTGGCGGCGCCGGGACGAGATCGACGGCCCGACCGACGGCATCATGTACGCGGCCATGGTGGGCCTGGGCTTCGCGATGATGGAGAACGTCGGCTACTACATCAGCGCGCTGATCACTCCGGAACACGGCGGCGTCGCCCTGCTCGGCTACACGTTCGTGCTGCGCGGCGTGGCATCCCCGCTGCTGCACCCCATCTTCACGTCGATGACCGGGCTGGGCGTCGCCTACGCCGCCACCCACCGCCGGGCCGGCTGGGCGGTGCCGCTCGGCTGGCTGGCGGCCATGCTGCTGCACGGGATCTGGAACGGGCTGTCCGTGTACGGCGCCGGGGGCCTGACGGCGGCGTACGCCATCATGTCCTGTGTGCTCGCCGGGCTCGTCGCGGTCCTGGTGGCCGACCGGCGCCGGATAGTCGCGCTGATCACGCACTACCTTCCCGCCTACCGGGCGACCGGGCTGGTGAGCGATGACGATGTGGTGATGCTCGCCTCGCTGCGCGAGCGCCGGCGGGCCCGCAACTGGGCCAGGACGACCGGCGGCATGCCGGCCGGTGCCGCCATGGGCGACTATCAGCTCGCCGCCACCGAACTCGCGCTGCTGCACGCCAAGGCCGTGCGCGGCGTGCTGCCGCTCGGGACGTTCCGGCAGCGCCAGCACGACCTGCTCGGGCTGATGTACGTGGCCCGCATGTCCTTCCTGAGCCGCCACCCGGCCCCGCCGGTCGCGCCCTGGGCGCCGCCGGGCGGGGCCGGGATCGCGCGGCACGCCGTGCACCAGGCACCGCTGCCCGCACATCCGCAGGTGGCGTCACGCTAGCCGACGCCGGCCAGCCAACGACTAGCCCCCGCTCCGGCCGCTACCCCGACCTCCCCGACTGGGCCAGCTGCGCCAACGGCCCGGCTGTATCGGGCCAGCTGCGCCAACGGCCCAATTGCCTCAACTCCCCGGACGCGCGGCTGGCGGGCCTGGGATGAGCGGGCCACCGCCCGCCGCGCTACCCGAAGGACGGCGGGCGGCGTTCCAGGAAGGCGCGCACGCCCTCGGCGTAGTCCGGGCCCGCGAGCGCGGCGGCGCGCAGCCGCCCCTGCTCCTCGTCATCGAACGACTGGCCGTCGAGGATGCGCTGCACCGTGTGCCGTACGGCGCGCTGAGTGACGGCCGAACGCGCGGCGAGCAGCGCCGCGAACTCGGCGACCGCCCGGCCGGGATCGTCGGCGACCTCGTCGACCAGGCCGAGGGACAGGGCGCGGCCGGCGTCGAGTTCGGCTCCCGACATCAGGATGATCTTCGCGCGGGACGGGCCGACCAGGTCCACGAGCCGCTTGGTTGACCGCAGCGGGTAGACGATGCCCAGCTTGGCGGGGGTGATAGCGAAGCGGGCGTCGGGCGCGGCGTACCTGACGTCGCAGGCGAGGGCGAGCCCGCAGCCGCCGCCGTAGCAGTACCCGTGGATCTGGGCGATGGTGGGATGGGGGAAGCCCGCGATCGCCTCTTCTGCGGCCGTGACCGCCTCGTCGTAGGCCGCTCCCTGGTCGGCGGTGGCGCGGACGGCCGCGAACTCGGTGATGTCGGCGCCGGCCGAAAACGACCGCGTCCCGGCGCCGCGGAGCACGAGCGCGCGTACCCCCGGCAGGCCGGCCGCGGCCGCCAGCATGCCAGGCAGCCGCCGGAACATGTCGAAGGTGAGCGCGTTGTGCCGCTCAGGCCGGTTGATCGTGAGGATGGCGGCGCTGGCGGCGCGGCCGAGCAGCAGCTGGTCTGTCATGCCACCCCCGGATGCGCGTCGTAGGTGGTGCCGGCCTGTTCAAGCGCGCCGATCTCGGCGCTGTCCAGGCCGAGTTCGGCCAGCACCTCGCGGCTGTGCTGGCCGAGCCAGGGGGCCGGACGGCCGGCCCTGGCCCGCGACCGGCTGAATTTGGCCGGCTGGCCGAGCGTCTTGATCGTTCCCATGATCGGGTGTTCCATGTCGGCGACCATCTCCCGCGACCGGACCTGCGGGTCGGCGAAAACCTGGTCGTAGGCGAGCACCGGCCCGCAGGGCACGCCCGCGGCGTCGAGGATCCCGATCCACTCCGCCGTGGTCCGCGTCGTGGTGACCGCCTCGATCGCTGCCTCAAGCGCCTCGATGTGCGCCAGCCGCGCGTCGTTGTCGGCGAACCGCGGGTCCGCGCACCACTGCGGGCAGCCAAGCGCGTCCGCCGTCCGCCGCCAGAGCCGGTCGGTGCCCGCGCCGATCGTCACGT
>JASHPP010000322.1 GCA_030038035.1 Trebonia sp. | reverse complement strand
ACGAACGCGCCGAACGCGGCGGTCTTGACCACCGTGCCGAGGAAGCGCTCGCCGACCTTGGGCATCTGCGGGTTGGCGATCGCGTTGATGCGGTCGACCGCGGCCTGCGCGGACGGGCCGTCCTCGGCGCCGACGTAGATCGTGCCGTCGTCCTCGATGGTGATCTGCGCGCCGGTGTCGTCCTGGATCGAGTTGATCATCGCGCCCTTCGGGCCGATGACCGCGCCGATCTTGTCGACCGGAATCTTCACCACGGACACCCGCGGCGCGTACGGACTCATCTCGTCCGGGCCGTCGATGGCCTCGGCCATGACGTCCAGGATGTGCAACCGGGCCTCGCGTGCCTGGGTCAGCGCCGCGGCGAGCACCTCGGACGGGATACCGTCCAGCTTGGTGTCCAGCTGCAACGCGGTGACGAACTCCTTGGTCCCGGCGACCTTGAAGTCCATGTCGCCGAACGCGTCCTCCGCGCCGAGGATGTCGGTGAGCGTGACGTACTGGCCGCCCTCGTTGATCAGGCCCATGGCGATGCCGGAGACCATGTCCTTCAGCGGCACGCCCGCGGCGAGCAGCGACATGGTCGACGCGCAGACGCTCCCCATCGAGGTGGAGCCGTTGGAGCCGATCGCCTCGGAGACCTGCCTGATCGCGTACGGGAACTCCTCGCGGGCCGGCAGCACCGGGATGATCGCGCGCTCGGCGAGCGCGCCGTGGCCGATCTCGCGGCGCTTCGGCGAGCCGACGCGGCCGGTCTCGCCGGTCGAGTACGGCGGCATGTTGTAGTTGTGCATATAGCGCTTGGTGCGCTCGGGGTTGAGCGTGTCGATCATCTGCTCCATGCGGAGCATGTTCAGCGTGGTCACGCCCAGGATCTGCGTCTCGCCGCGCTCGAACAGCGCGCTGCCGTGCACGCGGGGCAGCACGCCGACCTCTGCGGCCAGCGGCCTGATGTCGGTCAGGCCCCGGCCGTCGATGCGCAGGCCGTCCCGGATGATCCGCTCCCTGACGAGCTGCTTGGTCAGGCTGCGGAAGGCGGCGCTGATCTCCTTGTCGCGGCCTTCTCCGAAGTGCTCGGCGAGCCGCTCCTGCGCCAGTGCCTTCACCCGGTCCTGCTCGGCCTCACGGTCGTGCTTGCCCGCGATCGTCAGCGCCTTGGCGAGCTCGTCGGAGACCGCGTTGCTCACGGCCTCGTAGACGTCCTCGGTGTAGTCGACGAAGACCGGGAAGTCGGCGGTGCCCGCCGGGCTGATGCCCGCCTCGGCCGCCTCGGCGGCGAGGATCGTCTGCGCCTCGCACAGCGCCGCGATGAACGGCTTGGCGGCCTCGAGCCCCTCGGCGACGGTCTCCTCGTCGGGCGCGACCGCGCCGGACGTCTCCGCATCGGCGAGCAGCTTCAGCGTCTCCGGCGTGGACTCCGCCTCGACCATCATGATCGCGACGTCGCCGTCCTCAAGCACCCGGCCCGCGACCACCATGTCGAACGTCGCCTGGCCGAGCTGGTCGTACGTCGGGAACGCCACCCACTGGTCCTTGATCAGGGCGACCCGGACACCGCCGATCGGGCCGGAGAACGGCAGGCCCGCCAGCTGGGTCGACATGGACGCGGCGTTGATCGCCACCACGTCGTACATGTCCCGCGGGTCAAGCGCCAGAATCGTCTCGACGATCTGGATCTCGTTGCGCAGGCCCTTGACGAAGCTCGGGCGCAGCGGCCGGTCGATGAGCCGGCAGGTGAGGATCGCGTCCTCGGACGGACGGCCCTCGCGGCGGAAGAACGAGCCGGGAATCCGGCCCGCCGCGTACATCCGCTCCTCGACGTCGACGGTGAGCGGGAAGAAGTCCAGGCCTTCCTTCGGCTGCTTGCTGGCGACGGTGGCGGACAGGACGACGGTCTCGTCGTCCAGGATGGCCAGTGCCGAACCCGACGCCTGACGGGCCAGCCTGCCCGTCTCAAACCTGATTTTGCGTACGCCAAACTCGCCGTTGTCGATGACGGCTTCGGCGCTCTTCACACCCTTCACGGGTGAGACCTCCTTGCGGTAGATCCCGCACCCACCCGCCGCCGTGCCATGGTCGGCTCTGGCGCCCGCTTTGTGTTCGGAGTGTTCCAGGCTAGCTAGTTGTGCTCCAGCGGGGACGCCGGCCGGTCTTCGATCGAAGCCCTCGGGTCGGGAGTCGCCTTAACGCGATTGCCGCGCTGCCAGCGCTGCCGCGGCGAGGACCCGGGGACCACTACCGAGGACCGGCCCAGGCGCTCGGCCGGGGGCTACGGGATGTGCTTTATCGCTTCTCTTCTGTTATCACGCGGGCCAGAGCCAACGTTACCGGCCCGCAGTCACCGGGTCCAGCAAGCACGACCCGGCGGGAACGCACCTGCGTTACCTGCGCAGACCCAGCCGCTCGATCAGCGTGCGGTAGCGGGTGATGTCCGTGTTGCGCAGGTAGGTCAGCAGCCGACGGCGGCGGCCCACCAGCAGCAGCAGGCCGCGCCGGCTGTGGTGATCGTGCTGGTGCACCTTCAGGTGCTCGTTCAGGTCGTTGATCCTGCGGGTCATCAGCGCGATCTGGACTTCCGGCGAACCGGTGTCACCCTCACTGGTCGCGTACTCCGCAAAGATCTGCTTCTTGACTTCGGCGTCGAGCGGCACGTGGCTCCTTAGGCTTTGGTGAGATGGTTTCCCCGCGGGACGGCCACTTGAGGGTGCAGCACATCCCGGCCGGTCGTGACCGGCAGCGTTTCACAGTACCACGAGCGCGGGCCTGCCTGCTGCTATGCGCTGCTATGCGGTGAGGCCGCGCGCCTGCTCGACGTCCCGGCACATCTGCTCGACCAGCGCGTCGACCGAGTCGAAGCGGCGGATGCCGCGCAGCCGGATGGTGAAGTCGATCGCCGCGTGCACGCCGTACAGGTCGAGGTCGTCGCGGTCGAGCGCGTACGCCTCGACCGTCTGCTCCCCCTCGCCGAACGTCGGGTTCGTGCCGATGGAGATCGCCGCCGGCCACCGCTGCACGTCACGGCCGTCGGCGTCCAGGCTGGCCAGCCACCCGGCGTAGACCCCGTCCGCGGGGATCGCGGTATGCGGCGGCATCTCCAGGTTCGCCGTCGGGAACCCGAGCGCGCGGCCGCGCTGGTGGCCCCTGACCACGACACCCTCCACCCGGTGCGGCCGGCCGAGCACCGTCGCGGCCGCCGCCACGTCGCCGGCCGCGAGCAGCTGCCTGATCGACGTCGACGAGGCGGTCACGCCGTCGGCGACCAGCAGCGGCAAGGCCTCGGTGGTGAAGTCGTACTTCTCACCGAGCTTCGCGAGCAGCTGGACGTCGCCCGCGGCCTTATGACCGAACCGGAAGTCCTCGCCGACGACGACCGCCGCCGCGTGCAGGCCTTCGACGAGCACGGTGCGCACGAACTCGTCGGGGTCGAGCCGGGAGAATTCCAGCGTGAACGGCAGCACGCAGACGGCTTCCGCGCCGAGGCTGGCGAGCAGTTCGGTGCTGCGGCGCGCGGAGGTGAGGAACGGCGGATGGCTGCCCGGCCTGACCACCTCGTCCGGATGCGGATCAAAGGTGACCACCACGACGGGCAGGTTCCGCTCCCGGCCGAGCTGCGCCGCACGGGCCACGATGCGCTGGTGGCCCCGGTGCACGCCGTCGAACTTGCCGATCGTGACGACGGACTCGCCCCAGCCAGCGGGCACATCGTCAAGGCCGTACCAGCGGTACACGACTCTTCGCTCCTCCTTCGCTCCGGATTAAGCCTAGCCATCCCCGGTGCGGCCCCGCGCTCAGGTCACAACCGGCCGAGGATGCCGGGCGCTTGCGGCCCTGATTCC
>JASHPP010000321.1 GCA_030038035.1 Trebonia sp. | reverse complement strand
CGAAGGGACCCTCGAGCCAGTTGTTGCGGAACTCCGGTTCCTGCGATGCCTCAGCACGTACGTGCGTCTCGGTCATGGTTCCCTTCCTGACCGTCGACTGGGTGACCCACTCACGTTGCCCGTTTCGACAGAGCATCACGCGCCGGTAATGCCCCTGTCATTGGGCGCGGTAACTAGAGATTTACATAGTCTTGTACGGTCCGTACAGGGCGCCTGCCGCGATATCCGGGGACTTGGCGCGTCCGGCGTGTAACGCTACGTCCAGGACGCCAGCTCGGCCGCACTTCTAGGACCGGTCGCGGTCATGCGGGGTATTTCATCGGGCCCTGGGTGTACGTGCGCCCGCTCGGCGTCGTCCACACGTGCCAGCCGGGGAGAGGCTGTTCGACTTTCCAGCCCTTGGATTGCTTGACCTTGTGGCAGCGGCGGCTGCGCGCGCCGGCGTTGCACGCGCACGTCCGTCCGCCCTTGTCGAACGGGATGGCATGCTCGAAGTCCGACTCGCGGGCGTGCCTGGAGCAGCACGGGAACGTGCACTTGCCGTCGCGGACCTGGACGAGATGGCGGAGGGTGTCGCTGGGCTGGTAGCCGCGGGACTCATAGCGGTGATCGCAATCGGTCAGCGGCACCGGGCCAAGCTCGACGGCGAAGTCCCGCCCGCTGGGCAGGGTGATCGTCCAGCTGCCGAACCCGTCCGGTGGGGTCTGTGTCCCGGTGCCGTCGCTCTCGGTGAACGCCCAGGGGCCGTCCCGGTTGCCGGGTGGCGGACGCTTCGCCTGGTGCGTGCGAGCAGATCTGGCGCAGCCGTGGCCGATGGCCATCCCGGCGGCGTTGGTGACCGTGACGCACCATTCACTGTGCGGGCTCCGGGCGGCCGCGGCGGCCAGGTCACGGGCCAGGGCCGGGTCGAGGGGGCCGAGGCCATGGCTCTCGCCGGGCCGCTCGGCCAGGTCGAGAAGGGTGGCGAACGGAATCGTCAGGTTGATCCTGGCCGGCAGAGCCGGGCCGGTCGCGCCGGTTCCGGCGGGCGGCCCGCCGGCCGGGTCACCATCACCCCGACCCCCGCTGCCACCGTCCGGGCGGCCACCGTCCGGGCAGCCACCGTCCGGGCAGCCACCGTCCGGGCGGCCGGCATGCCCGGCCGGCTTACCGCGTCCGCGCTCGGCGTCGTCCTGGCCGGGCCGCGGCGCTCCAGCCCGCCCGGCCTGGGCTTCGGCCTGGGCTTCGGCCTGGGCTTCGGCCTGGGCGATGCGGGCGGCGGCGCTGACGCCGTTCAAGATGTCCAAGAAGGCAAGCACCCGCAGCTGGTCCATCGTGGCGCCTGGGCTGACCTTGGCCTTCTTGTACTCCTGGGCGCGCTGGTTCACATTCGCGTTCGCGGACAGCGCCGCGTCGGTGGGCAGCCCATAGGCCGCAAGCGCGCAGGCACCGCCGTGCTCGCGCCAGAACCGCACCCTGGCCTCATCCCGCTCGGCCTGCTCGCGGCGCTTGCGCGTCCCGTCCGGGTCCACGCTCGCCACCGCCGCCGCGGCCAGCCTGCCGATCATCCCCGGCGTCTTGCCGGCCAGGTCGTCGATGATCAGCGCCTCGGCCCGCGCGGCCTGCTCATCGTCGAGGACGAACAGTTCCTGGGCGACGATCGTGGCCTTCAGGTAGTCAATCGTGCCGTCGGCCAGCCGGGCGGCGATGCCGGGCAGCCGGGCCCCCAGCGCCCACGCGACATCCAGCATCTTGTCGGCGGCCGGCAGCGACATGCCCAGCGCCCCGGTCACCTCATTGCCCACGCCCTCGTCCCAGGCATCGGGCAGGTCCCCGTGCCTGTGCCCGCCCGTCCCGGGCCGCGCGCGGCGGCGGATCAGCTCGCGCAGCACGCCGAGCTTGCTCGCCGCCGCCCACGACTCCATCGCCGCCCACCGGCCCAGCAGGCCGATGAGCTCGTCATCGGTCGCGCCGTCGCAGCGGCAGTCCGGGCCGGACAGCTCCTCAAGTAGCACGCCGAGCGCCGCACCCGGTGGGCAGGTGTCCCGCGTACCGTCTTCCGCGAACGCGGCAAGCCGCCCGTCCCGGCCGCCGCCGGGCAGCCCGGCGTCGCGGCCAGGGCCGGGGCCCTGGCCGCGTCCGGGAAGCTGCGGCTGCGACATATGATCACCATCTGAGTAGTAAGTTCCTGCTACATCGAATAATAACACGAATAGAGGTCGGCGATGTGCGTCTAGATGCTTACCTAATGGCCACAGTCAGCTAACCATCCGTCAAGGCTGGCCGGTCGCCTGCCGTGGAAGTTGGCCGCCGAGCAGGTCCTGGGCGTGGTAGATCAGCACCTCGCTGGTGTCGGTGGGTTGTAGAATTCGCTGGCGCCGTTCTTCAGGTGGTGCCTGAGGATGCCGCTGGTGCCGAGCCGGGAGTTCAGGTGGGCGTAGCGGTGCTGGTGGCCGACTAGGCGCTCGCGGGGTTGGCCGGGCCCGGCAGCGCGCGGGAGGCGCCGCGGCCACCGGCTACGCCGACGTCGGCGCCATCGCTGTGTTGTCTACCGGCCCGCGCGGTGACGTCAGGCGCCCGGCGGGACCATTTCCGGCGGGTTGATCTCCGTGTAGCCGACGCCGCTGACCGCCTTGCCGCCGATGCGGCCCGTGATCGTGACGTCGCCCTCCCAGTAGACGACGCCCTGGGCGGAGACCAGGTCCACTTCCTGGTCGAGCAGGTCCGGCGTGACCGTCAGCGTGCCGCCGGGGACGGTGACCTTCCACCCGGACCCGTACGTGATGTGCGTCGCGGGACTGGTCCAGGAGCCGGTGGCCTTCTCGCTGAAGCTGGCCGGCGACAGGTGGCTGACGTCCTTCCCGGCGTCGGCGACCCGCGTGCCGACCGTCACCACGATCGTGCCCTTGTCGTCGCGGATGAAGTACAGCATGTACTGCTGCCCGTTGGACAGCTGCATGCTGAACCAGTCCCAGCCGGCGCCGCTGGCGAGTTCGAGCGCGCCCCACTGGTGGTCCATCCACGAGGTGCCCGTGACCTTGATCTTCACGCCGTGGTCGGTGACCGTGCCCGTGGTCTTCAGCGAGGTCCACGAGTAGTAGTACGACGACCCGATCGGGCCCATCGGGATGACGCCGCAGCTGCCCTGCAAGACGGCGGGCTCGGTGGCCTGCAGGCCGAGGTCCAGGGTGTAACCGGACAGGCTGGCGTCGAGCGCGTCGTGGCCGGACCCGCCGCTCATCGTCCACGCGCCGGCGTGCAGCTCGAACTTGCCCGGTGTCGCCGGCGGGGTGTAGGAGTCCTCTTTGCCCGCGTAGTGGAAGGTCTTGCGGGTCAGGTCCGCGATGGACAGGTCAGCGTAGTACAGGGGCTTGGGCCCGACACCGAGGAACTGGAAGATCACGTACTCATACCCGTAGGTGTGCACGTGGCCCGCCGCGTCGGTGCCGCGCAGGTGGCCGCTGAAGTACCACCACTCGACCGGGGCGGAGTGCGGTGACTCGTCTTTCGGAAGGTGGACCGCCGGCTTGCAGCTGGTCGCGACGGCGCCGGCTGCCGCCGGCGCCGCGGACGCGGCCGCGGCCTGGACGGCCGGTACGGCCGCGCACAGCGCGGCGATCACGATCACGGCGCACCTTATCGATCCCGTGCCGAGACGGACACGGGCTCTTGTCATCCCGCCCACGGACGAAGCGTGACATATGCCGCTTATGCCGTCAACCGGGCTTCGGACACCGGAATCAGCGGGCTGGGGCGGGACGAGAAGCCAGGGATCGTTCGGGCGAATGATTTTGTCTCTTGCCCTTCGCGGTGTTGACCGGTTGATTTCACGAATCTATCATACTGATATCAGTTTATGAGAGGGCAGGTGAGGTCGGATGAGGATGACGAAAATCAGGCGCGCAGCCGCAGGCGCCTGCCTGCTTGCGGCGGTGAGCTTGCTTGCCGCGGCGTGCTCGAGCGCGGCGCCGACGGCGACGGTCTTCTCCGGCGCGGCCGCGCCGTCCGGCTCGTGGCCGTATCCGAACGGCAATCTGGCCAACACCCGCGTCGCGGCCGGCTCGGTGATCTCGTCGGCGAACGTGTCCAAGCTCGCCGAAGCCTGGACGTTCAAGCTGGCAGGCACGGCGGCGGCCGGGGTGGACGGGGCGGGCGCGTTCGCCGCGACGCCGATCGTGGTGAACGGCGTCGTGTACATCCAGGACCTGGACTGCAACGTTTACGCGCTCTCGCTTGCCACGGGCAAGCTGCTGTGGGAGTACCAGCTGAACATGCCGGAAAAGAGCGGGCCCGGGCCGAACGGGGTGGCGGTCAGCGGCGGGCGGGTGTTCGGGGACACCCCGTATACCGTCTTCGCGCTCAGCGCCGCGACCGGCAAGGCGATCTGGGTCGACAGCGACCTGCTCAGCAAGGGCCAGGGGTCGTTCGAGATCCAGCCCCAGGTGGCGGACGGGCGCGTCTACCTGGCCAGCGCCTACGGAAACGGGCCGGGCGGCGGCGTGCTGATGGCGCTGAGCGCGGCCACCGGGAAGGTGTTCTGGAGGTTCAACACGCTGCTCGGCGAGGACCCGGGCGTGCAGGCACTCGGTGCCGGTGCCGGCGGCGCCTGGCAGACGCCGCTGGTCGGCAGCGATGGATCGGTGACGTTCGGCATCGGCAATCCCTATCAGTCGATGGCCTCGGCGATCGCGCACCCGGCCGCGCAGCTGTACACCGACAGCGACGTGAACCTGGACGCGGCGACGGGCACGCTGCGCTGGTACTACCAGGGCGTGCCGAACGACTTCAAGGACTACGACATGCAGATCTCGCCGATCTCGGCGTCGGTCGGCGGGGTGCCCGCGGTCATCGGCGCCGGCAAGATGGGCTACGTCTACGCGATGAACGCGGCGACCGGCGCCCTGCTGTGGAAGACGCCGGTCGGCGAGCACAACGGCCACGACGACGACTCGCTGCTGCTGCTTGAGCACAAGATCACGCTGACGGCGCCCTACACGATCCTGCCGGGATCGCTGGGCGGCGTGCTGACCAACATGGCGGTGGCGGGCGACACCGTCTACGTGGCGACCATCGACTGGCCGATCACCTTCACCACCGTGAACGCGGTCGACGGCAACAAGGCCGCCGGCCCGGCGACCGGGGAGGTGGAGGCGCTCAACCTGGCCACCGGCGCGGTCGAATGGGACACGAAGGTGGCGGATATGCCACTCGGCGCCGTCACCGTCTCCAACGACCTGGTCTTCACGGTCCTGTACCACGGCGTGCTGATCGCCCTGGACCGCTCCACCGGCGCGGTCGTCTACCGCCACCAGCTGCCCACGTCGGCCAACGCGCCGATCGCGATCGCCGGCAACGCGGTGCTTGTCCCGGCGGGCGGGCCCGAGATCTCGGCCTCCGGCGGGGGCGGGCACCCGCAACTGGTCGCCTACACCGTCCCGTAGCCGGTGCGGGCAGTAGTCAGCCCCCCCGGGCGGACGGCAGCGGCTGTTCCTCCCGGGGGGCTGGCACGGGCTTGGGGAAGACTACGTAGTGCAGCCCGGCCGCGACCGCGCCGCCGACCAGGGGTGCCACGATGAACAGCCACACCTGGCTCAGGGGCGTGCCGCCGACGATGAGCGCGGGCCCGAGGGCGCGGGCGGGGTTGACCGAGGTGCCGGTGATCGGGATGCCGATCAGGTGCGCCACCGACAGCGCCAGGCCGATGGCCAGGCCGGCCGTGGTGGAGTTCCCGATCTTGCTCGTCACGGCCAGGATGACGAAGACGAACATGGCGGTCAGCACCACCTCGGCAAGGAACGCGCCGCCCATGCCGATGTGAATGAACGACGCCGACCCCCACCCGTCGGTGCCCAGCCCGGTCTTCGACGTGCTGTACAGCGGCGAGGTGTTGAACATCCCCCACAGCAGCAGCGCGCCGAGAATGCCGCCCACGAACTGCGCGGCCCAGTAGCCGATGGCGTCCCGCACAGGAAGACGGCCCGCGAGCAGCGCGCCCATGGTCACCGCGGGATTGACGTGGCAGCCGGTCAGCGGCCCGATCGAGTAGCACAGCGCCAGCAGCACGAGACCGAAGGTCAGCGCGGTGGCTACCACGCCCGCGGCCAGGCTGCCGCCGTCGAAGTGGAACCCGAACATGAGGGTCGCCACCCCGACGCCGAAGAACACAAGCAGCCCCGTGCCGACCATCTCGGCGATGAGCTTGTGAACAAACTCCCTGTCCCGCATGGTCCCCCCGAACTTATCTGTCCGGGTGGGCCATGGTGTCGATCACCGCGGTCGCGGCCAGGATCAGGACGTCGTTCTCGCCGGGGAGCACCTCGACCCCGTAGGTGTCGCGGACCCGGAACCACCGCTTGGAGATCTCGGCGACCTTGTCCCCGTCACGGTCGATCGTGTACTCGTGGTCGACGATGTTGCCGTGGACATGCAGGTCCGGGCCATCGGTCTTGATGACCCACCGCTCGCGCAGCGGCTCGATCATGGCTTTTTGCACCATGGCCGCCCGCTTCCCGTCGGGTCCCTCGATCTCCATGCTGTCCCGCACGTGCAGCATCCGTTCCTGGATCTTGCACAGCTCATGCCCGGCCATGTCCTCGAACAGGATGGTCTTGCGGACCCGCAGGGCCTTGCCGTCCAGCTTGTACACGCGCTCGCCACGGTCGTTTTCGATCGTGTAGTCATCGCCGATGGAGATCATGCGCTGCCGCATCTGGTAACGGGTGGCTTCCCGCTCTTCGTGGCGCTCCCGCCGTCGTTCCCTGAACATTGCCGTACCCCCGTTCCTTGCGTGACTTGACAGACACGCTGAGTAACTATACTCAGTGTCCACCCGGCCAGTCCGGCGCACATCACCCGTGCTGAGTGTCTTGCGGGCGGCGTCTTCCGTTTAGCCTCCGAGCAAGCGGGCAGTTTCGCCGGGGCTGACCTGCGGTGGGGTTCAGGGAGAGGCCGGTGCGGGAGCAGGACCTTTTTACGCTGGCAGTGGCGATCGCCATCGTGGTGATCATCGGGCGGGCGGTCGCCAACCGGCTTGAGGTGCCCGAGGCGATCGTGCTGGTCATTCTCGGCGTGCTGGCCAGCCTGATCCCGCAGGTGCCGAATGTCGACCTGCCGCCGGACGTCGTGCTGCTGCTGTTCGTGCCGCCCCTGGTCTACTACGCCGCGTTCCTGTCCGCGCCGCGGGAGTCCAGGGAGAACGCGGTGCCGATCACCGCGCTCGCGGTCGGGGCGACCGCGGCGACGATCGCGGGCGTGGCCTGGGTGACCAGGCTCGTCCTGCCGGCCCTCGGCTGGGCGCCCGCGCTGGCACTGGCCGCCGCCGTCGCGCCCACCGACGCCGTGGCCGCC
>JASHPP010000320.1 GCA_030038035.1 Trebonia sp. | reverse complement strand
CTCGACCTCGGCGCGGTCCGGCCGGAGTTCGTGACGATGAGCTGGTACAAGATGTTCGGCTTCCCGACCGGGGTCGGCTGCCTGCTGGCAAGGCGCGACGCGCTGGCCCGGCTGCGCCGCCCGTGGTTCTCCGGCGGCACGGTCTGGGCGGCCAGCGCCCAGGGCGGCTGGCACCGGCTGCTGCAGGACGAGGGCGCCTTCGAAGACGGCACGGTGAACTTCCTCGCGATCCCCGACGTGACGGCCGGCCTGGACTGGATCAGCGGCATCGGCATCGACCTGATCCACGAGCGGGTCGGTTACCTGACACGCTGGCTGCTCGACGGGCTGGCCGGGCTCACGCACGGCAACGGCGCGCCGCTGGTGCGGCTCTACGGCCCGGCTACCGGGCACGCCAGGGGCGGGACCGTGGCGCTGAACTTCCTCGACCCATCCGGCCGGGTGGTCGACGAGCGGGCGGTGGCGCGGGACGCGAGCATGGCCCGTATCTCGCTGCGCACCGGCTGCTTCTGCAACCCGGGGGCGACGGAGTGGGCATTCGGACTGACCAGGGCGGCGTTGCGCGCGCCGTGGCGGGCGGCTGCACTGGGCGGCCAGCGGTTCCCGCGGCGCTGGGCAACGATGGACGACCTTCTGGACGCGGTCGGCATGCCGTCGGGCGGCGCGGTCCGGGTGTCGCTCGGTCTGGCCTCGACCCGGTCCGACGTGTCGGCGTTCCTCGACTTCGCCGAGCGCACCTACCGCGACCGGGAGCCCGACCTGACGGGCCTGGGCCCCCGCCCGCAGTGCTAACCCCGCTGGCGGCGGTCGCCTGGTGCTACCAGTGCAGGCCCGCGACCTCGAGCACCTGCCGCACGAAGCTCGCCCCGTGCCACAAGGTGAGCGTCGACGTGCCGCCGACGATGAAGGAGACGGTGCCGCACCCCCCTTGATTGGCGTCCACCACGGCGAGCACCCCGCCGCCGGCGTCGCGGAATGCCAGTTCAAGCAGCAGGCCGCCGCTCGGGGGGCAGCTGTGTATACCCGGCGGGAACACCGGCAGGGCGTCGGCGAGCGACACGATCTTGCGCAACGTGGCTTTGTCCGTGACGGCCACCGGGGCGGGCGGCTTGGTGCCCGCCCCGGTGACCTCGCTGATCGTCACCGAGACCGTCCCGGCCGGCACCCGTTCGGCGGCCGGCTTGGCCGGCAGCCACGTCACCTGCGAATCGACCCTGATCGCGGTCTGGTTCGCACCCGCGCTGACCACCTGGACGACGAGCTCGCGCGAGTCGAGCACGGCCGGGACAGGGGGCAGCGAGAACTCGTGCGACCATTCGTAGAGCCCGTCGCGCCCGCTCGCCTCGGCCGAGCCAGCGGTGGCGAAGCGCGCCGGCAGGTGCGCCTGCTCCCAGGCCAGCACCGCCTCCGGCGGGCCCGGTGCCAGCCACCAGGACACGTCATCGACCAGGTTCCCTCCGGGCACCTGGATCGGCTGCCTGAGCGCGCCCCCGCCGGCACCGGGCGCGGCGGTCAGCCGGCGCGCGCCCGCTGGGGGCACGAACGACGCGAGGATTGCCGTCGCGTCGGCCTCGGCCCGCTGCCGGGGGGAGACGGCCGCCGGTGCTGATGACCCCGGCTGCACGGTGGCGGCCTGCGTCCCGCAGGCGCTGACGGCGATCGCAGCGCAGGACGTGGCCAGTATTGCGCCGGGCAATCGTTTCATGGTCGCTCCCAGTCAGTCACGGGCCTTGATGTGCTGGCAGGTCCGGGCGCGCTGACTTTGTCCTATCCCAGCTGGCTGAATCCGGCTAGCTACCAGTGCAGGCCCGCGACCGCGAGCACCTGCTGGACGAACGACGCCCCGTCCCACAAGGCGGGCAGCGACTTCCCGCCGACCGTGAACGAGACCGTGCCGCACCCCGTCGAATCGGCCACAAGCACGGCGAGGGTCCGGTCGCCGGCGCCGCTGAACGTCAGCATGAGCCCCTGGCCGTTGTCCGCGGGGCAGCTGTAGACACCAGGCGGGAACACGGGCAGCCCGTCGGCGAGTGAGGCGATCTTCGCCACCTTCGCGTTGTTCGTGACCGTGACGGGAGCGGGCGGCTTGCCGCCCGCCAGGCCGGGCAGGTCGCGCAGCATCAGCAACTTCGCGCCGGCCGGCACCCGTTCCGCGGCCGGCTTGGCCGGCAGCCAGATCACCTGGGCGTCGACCCTGATCGCGGTCTGCCCCTGGCCGGCGCTGACCACCTGGACGATGAGCTCCCGCGAGTTCAGCACGGCCGGGACCGCGGGCAGCGAGAACTCATCCCACCATTCCGCCGCCGCGCCGCCCGCGTAGCTCGTGCCCGAGCCCGCGCTGGCGAAGCGCCGCGGCAGGTGCGCCCGCTCCCAGGCCAGCACCGCCTCCGGCTGGCCTGGTGCCAGCCACCAGGACGTGTCGTCCACCAGGTTCGGCGTGTCAGGCAGCTGCACGGGCTGCCTGAGCGCGCCGCCGGCGGCGTCTGGGGCGGCGGGCAGGCGACGCGCGCCCGGCGGTGGCACGAACGACGCGCGGATCGCCGCCGCGTCGGCCTCGGCGCGCTGGCGGGGGGAAAGGGCCGCGGGCGATGGCGCCTTGGCCGGTGACGCCGGCGCCTTCGGGGCCGAAAGTGTCTGGACAGAGGCAACCTGCGTCCCGCAGCCGGTGACAACGATGGCAGCGCACGACGCGAACAGGCCTGCGGACACGAACCGTCTCATGCCGCTTGGACGCCACGTCCCGGCACCGCGGTTCCGGCCGTTTGCGGGCGCCGACCGCGAACGGGCCGGGGAACCGGGGGGTCAGCGTGCCGGGTGAGGCGGACGCGAAGTCTTGCGGATCACGAGCGCGATGGTCGCGGCGAAGAACGCTGCGGTGAAGCAGGCCAGGACCAGCCAGTCGACGGCCACCGCGCGGTCGAACGTCGTGCCGTAGGAGGCGAGCAGCGGCACGCCAAGCGGCGACCTGCCGCCCGCAAGCAGCTGCCGGACGCCCAGGCTGTGCCCGAGCGCCTCGAACGCCCAGCGGTCCGCCGTCGCGTAGCTGACCCAGCGGCCGACCGGGGCCATCGCGGGCACCGGCAGGATCGCGCCGGCGAGCAGCACCAGCGGGACGCAGGCGAGCGGCATCGCGATCGTGGCCTGCGACGGCCGTGAGACGGCCGCCGAGATCAGCAGGCCGAGCCCGAGCGCGGCCGCCGAGGACAGCAGCAGGGTGACGAACGCCGCCGGGTAGTCGCCGGCGGCGGGCAGCCGGCCGAGCGCGCGCAGCACCACGAGGAGGGCCGCGTCGGCCACCGCGAGCAGGGGAACCAGCACCGCGGCCTTGGCCAGCACGTAGGCGCCCGCGCCGAGGCCGGCGAAGCGCTCCCTGCGGAGCACCCCGAGTTCGGCGCAGATCTGCGGCAGCCCGTAGGCCAGGCCGGTGAAGAAAGCGCCGAACGCCACCCAGAACACGATCAGCACGCTCGCCTCTGGGCTGGGGTGTGCGGCGTCGAACGCCCCCGGCCGGAACAGCACGAGGAAGACCAGCAGCACCGCGGCGGGCGCTCCGCCCAGGATGGCCAGCGTCCGCCTGGTGCGGCTGAGGATGTCGGCGTTGCGCCTGGTGAGCACCGACCACTGCCACAGCGTGCGCAGCACCGTGGCCGGGGCCGCGGCCCCGGCCACGGTCCCGGCCACGACCGCGGGAAGCGGCCCGGCGGAGTCGGGGAGCCGGATGTCCGGACCGGGCTGGCGCGGGACGACGGGGGCCGGGGAGACGCCATTGTGCGTTCGGGAAAAGGGAAAGAAGCGGCGGGACCATGCCTTAGCCGGATCGCCCAGCCCGGCCAGCCGCTCGTAGATCTCGTCAAGACTGTCCGCGCCGAAGTAGTCGCGGGCGGCCGCCGGGGTGCCGAAGAAGGCGAGGTGACCCCCGTTGGCCAGCACCGCGATCTTGTCGCAGCGGTCGGCGTCCAGCGGGTTGTGGGTGGTGAGCACCACGGTCGCCCCGTTGTCGCACAGGCGCCGCAGCACCCGCATCAGTTCCGCGGCGCGCGCCGGGTCCAGCCCGGACGTCGGCTCGTCGAGGAAGAACAGCCCGGGCCTGACCAGCAGCTCGGCCGCTATCGACGCCTGTTTGCGCTCGCCGCGGGACAGGTCGCCGGCCGGCCGCACGGCACGGCCGGACAGGTCGAGCACGCGCAGCACGTCGTCGACGGCGGCGTCCCCCGCGGCGACCTCCCGCAGCGAGGCCGTGTACCGCAGCGTCCGGGCGAGCGGCAGCGAGGCGTGGATCGCGTCGCCCCGCGGGACATACCCGACGCGTCCGGGGGCCCTGAGCACCGAGCCGCTCCACGGGGGGCGCAGCCCCGACATCGCGTCGAGCAGCGTCGTGTTGGCCGGCCCGCTTGTGCCGATGATCGCGATCAGTTCGCCGTGGTCGACAGCTAGCGAAACGTCACGCAGAATCAGGTCTCCGGACCGGGATCGCTGCCCGATCGCGCGTACCTCGATCGCCCTGCTTCCCTGTTGGCGCAAACCAGCCGGCCGCACGACAACCATTGTCGCCGCCCGCCGCGCGTGTCGCCGGGCCGGGTGGGCGCGGCTGTGCCAATACTGGACTCATGATCGTCGTCGCCCTGCTGGCCGGCCTCGCCATCGGCACGGTAATCGGATACCTGCTGCCGCGCAGCCGCCTTGCCGCCGCGGAGGCGCGCGCCCGCGCCGCCGAAGAGGCCGTCGCGCTGGTCGAGCGGGCCGCGCGCGAGAAGACCGCGCTCGCCGACGGCCAGCTCGCGCAGCGTTTCGACGTCGAGCAGCTGGTCGGGCCGATGCGCGAGACGCTGGCCCGCGTCGAGCAGCAGCTGCGCGAGTCCGACCTGGCGCGCACGCGCTCGCACGCCGAGCTCGCCGCGCAGGTCGAGTTCACCCGGCGCGGTGCCGAGCAGCTGCGCGAGCAGACCAGGGCGCTGGTCAGCGCGCTGCGCCGGCCGGAGGCGCGCGGGCGGTGGGGCGAGCTGCAGCTGCGCCGGGTCGTCGAGCTGGCCGGGATGGCGGACCGGTGTGACTTCGACGAGCAGGTCGTCCTCGACTCCGGCCAGCGGCCGGACATGGTGGTGCGGCTGGCCGGGGGCAAGAACATCGTCGTCGACTCCAAGGTCTCGCTCGCCGCCTACCTGGAAGCCGCCGAGGCGGCCGACGACCAGGTGCGCGAGGACCGGCTGAACGCGCACGCGCGGCAGCTGCGCGCCCACGTCGACCAGCTCGGCGCCAGGGCGTACTGGAACGCGCTGCGGGAAACCCCGGAATTCGTGATCTTGTTCATCCCTGGCGAGGCGTTCCTCGCGCCGGCCCTCGAGCGCGATCCCGGCCTGCTTGAGCACGCGATCTCGCGCCGGGTGCACATCGCCACGCCGACCACGCTGGTGTCGACGCTTCGCACGGCGCAGTACGCGTGGCAGCAGCAGGCGCTTTCCGACAACGCGCGGGCAGTGTTCGACCTCGGGCGTCAGCTGCACGAGCGGCTGTCCGGGCTGGGGCGGCACGTGGAGCGGCTCGGCAAGTCGCTGACCGACGCGGTCGGCGCCTACAACGCCGCCGTCGGGTCGCTGGAAAGCCGGGTGCTCGTCAGCGCCAGGCGGCTTGCCGAGCTCGGCATCGTGGAGGCCGAGCTGCCAGGGCCCGCGGCCGTCGTGGACACGGCGCGACCGCTGTCCGCGCCGGAACTGCTCGCCGCCCGGCCCGGCCTTGAGGCCGGCCCTGACGCCGGTGTTGACGCCGGCGTTGAGGCTATTTGCGAAGCTCGCGCGGGAGCTGGAACGACATCCGCTCGGTGACGGCTTCGACCTCCTCCACGTCGCTGAACCCGAGCCTGTCCAGCTTGGCGAGCACGCCGCTGACCAGCTCCTCGGGAACCGAGGCCCCGCTGGTGACGCCGACCGTGCCGGCCCCCGCAAGCCAGCGGTCTTCGACCTCGCCCGCGTCGTCCACGAGGTAGGCGGCGCCCGCCCCCGCGTCCTTGGCCACCTCGACGAGGCGGACCGAGTTGGACGAGTTCGGGGAGCCGACGACGATCACGACGTCCGCCTCGCGGGCGATGACCTTCACCGCGGCCTGCCGGTTCTGCGTGGCGTAGCAGATGTCGTCGCTCGGCGGGTCCAGGAGCTGCGGGAAGCGCTCGCGCAGCGCGGCGACGGTCTCGTTCGTCTCGTCGACCGACAGCGTGGTCTGAGACAGCCAGGCCACCTTGGCCGGGTCGCGTATCTCGACGCTCTCACCGCCCTCGGGGCCATCGACCAGGTGAATGCGCTCCGGCGCCTCGCCGGTGGTGCCGACGACCTCCTCGTGCCCGCCATGGCCGACCAGCAGGATGTCGTAGTCCTTGGCCGCGAACCGGCGCGCCTCGTT
>JASHPP010000319.1 GCA_030038035.1 Trebonia sp. | reverse complement strand
CGCCTCATCACCAAGGGGATCTTCGACCGGTTCCCGAACCTGAAGTTGGTCGTCGGCCACCTCGGCGAGGCGCTGCCGTTCTGGATGTACCGCCTGGACTACATGCACGGCGCGACTGTGCGCTCCGGCCGCTATGAGGCTATGAAGCCGCTCCAGCTCAAGCCGTCCGAGTACCTCAGGCGCAACGTCTGGATTACCAGCAGCGGCATGGCCTGGACCCCGGCGATCATGTTCTGCCGCGAGGTCCTCGGTCCCGACCGGGTGCTGTACGCGATGGACTACCCCTACGAGTACCTGATCGACGAGGTCCGCTGGCAGGACGACCTGCCGCTCACCACCGCCGAGAAGAAGCAGTTCTACCAGACCAACGCCGAGACGGTGTTCGGCCTGCCGAAAGGAGACGCGTAACCATGCCCCGTCCCAAGATCCCCGTCGAGGACCGCCTGGAGATCCAGGAGCTGTTCGCCTACTACGCGTGGGGCCTGAACACCGGCGACGCGGAGGAGGTTCTCGCCTGCTTCACCGAGGACTGCTCGTTCGAGCACCTGCCGCAGGGCATCTTCCGCGGCCACGACCAGCTCCGCGTCCTGCTGAACCACCTGTGGTACGACAAGCCCGGCTGGTTCATCGGCCGCCAGCACCTGGCCACCCACTTCGTCATGACCCCGCTGTCCGAGCAGGAGATGCACGTCAAGGCCTACTCCTCGATCCTCCAGCACAACCTGGACTACCGGAGCAACTTCGTGTTCGGCCTCGCCAGCTGGGACAACGTCTGCACCAAGGCCAGCGGTGAGTGGCTGTTCAAGTCGGTGCGGATCGTCAAGTGGATGGGCCAGGACGTGCCCTGGGTGGGCGAGGACCGCGCACGCATCCAGGCCCCCACCGGTTCCCTTCTATGAGTCCGAACGGTCCCAGGATTCTCCCCGTCCGCAACCCCTACACCGGCGAGTTCGACTACGAGATCACCCCGCCCACCCCGGAAGAGCTCGCGCAGACGTGCACGCGGCTGCGCGCCGCCCAGGTGACGTGGGGCGCCGCGCCGCTTGAGCACCGGATCGAGGTGCTGAGCCGGTGGGCGGACGAGCTCGATGCGGCGTACGGCCCGCTGTCGGCCGCGGACTACGCGGACACCGGCGGCTGCCTGATCTCGCTCATCGCGCCGCGCGTCGTCGCCGGCAGCGTGCGCGCCTGGGCCGCCGACGCGCCGCGGGTGCTCGCCGCGGCCGCCAGGTCCGGCACGAGCTCGATCATGCCGAGCATCTCGTTCCGCACCCAGCTCGTGCCCTACCCGCTGGTCGGCGTGATCAGCCCGTGGAACGGGCCGCTCATGCTCTCGATGCTCGACCCGGTGCCGGCGCTGTTCGCCGGCAGCGCGGTGATCGTCAAGCCGAGCGAGGTGGCGCCGCGGTTCACCGAGCCGCTGATGGCGACCATCCGCGCGGTCCCCGAGCTGGCCGGCGTGCTCACGTTCATCACCGGCGACGCCCAGACCGGCCAGGAGCTCATCGGCCAGGTCGACATGCTCTGCTTCACCGGCAGCGTGCCCAACGGGCGCAAGGTCGCGCAGGCGTGCGCGGCCCGGCTGATCCCCGCCTACCTGGAGCTCGGCGGCAAGGACCCGGCCGTGATCACGGCCTCCGCCGACCTTGAGGCGGCCGCCACCGCGGTGCTGCGCGGCGCCGCGTTCGGCACCGGCCAGGTTTGCTTCTCCATCGAGCGGATCTACGTGCAGGAGGACGTGCACGACGAGTTCGTGGACATCCTGGCCCGCAAGGCCGGCCAGGTGAAGCTGAACTACCCCGACATCGACGACGGCGAGATCGGCCCGTTCGGGTTCGACCGGCAGGCGAAGATCGCCGACGAGCACCTGGCCGACGCGGTGGCCAAGGGCGCCGTCATCCGCGCCGGCGGGCCGTCCCAGGAGCTCGGCGGCGGCCACTACATGCGGCCCACCGTGCTGACCGAGGTGAACCACGGCATGCTCCTGATGCGGGAGGAGTCCTTCGCGCCGTTCATGCCGGTCATGCGGTACCGCACGGAGGACGAGGCGGTGGAGCTCGCCAACGACACCAGCTACGGGCTGTCCGCGGCGGTCATCGCGGGCACCGCGGCGGAGGCCGCACGGATCGGCGAGCGGATCAACGCGGGCACGGTCAGCCTGCAGGACACGTTCCTGACGCTGTTCAAGACCAGGGACATCGGCACGAACTCGTTCGGCGACTCCGGGCTCGGCGGCGACCGCACCGGCCCGGCCTCGATCCTGCGGTTCCTGCGCAAGAAGGCGCTGCTCACCCAGTCCGCCCCGCCGGCGCCGCTGGCGAGGCCAGCGACGCCGGCCGCCCCCGGAGGTCGCCCGTGAAGATCCAGGCCGCCGTCGTCTGGGAAGCCGGCGCGCCGCTGTCGATCGAGGAGTTCGATCTCGACGACCCGCGCGCGGACGAGATCCTCGTCAAGGTCGAGGCGGTCGGGGTGTGCCACACCGACGACAACGCCCGGCTCGGTCGGCTCCCTGTCGTCTTCCCGATCATCCTCGGCCACGAGGGCTCCGGCACGGTGCAGCGCGTCGGCGTCAACGTCACCAGGGTCAAACCGGGCGACCGAGTGCTGTTCACCCCGGACTACTGCGGGCACTGCGAGCAGTGCCTGCTGGGCCTGACCCCGTACTGCGAGGACGTCGTGGCGGTGACGTTCACCGGCACCCGGCCAGACGGCTCGCCCCGCGCGCACTCGGCGGGCAGGCCCGTGCGCGCCTCGTTCTTCGGCCAGTCGAGCTTCGCCACCCACTCCCTGGTCACCGAGCGGAACATCGTCCCCGTTCCCGCGGACGCCCCGCTGCACTACCTGGCGGGATTCACCTGCGGCGTGCAGACAGGCGCCGGAGCCATCCTGAACGCGATGCCAGTCGGCCCCGGCCGTTCGGTAGCGATCTTCGGAACCGGTGCGGTCGGGCTCGCCGCGGTGATGGCGGCCGTTGCCTGCGGCGCGGACGACGTGGTAGCCATCGACCGAGTCCGGCACCGGCTGGACCTGGCCCGTGAGCTCGGCGCCACCCACGCCATCGACACGACCGATCGCGACCTGGCCGACGTGACCGCCGAGGTGACCAAGGTGACGGGCAACGGCGCCGACGTGGCGCTGGACACCACGGGCAACCCCGCGGTGATCCTGGCCGCGGTCAGCGCGCTGGCCACGCACGGGACCGCGTCGGTGATCACGAGCAGCGGGCCGCCCGTCACCCTGCCTCCCGGGGTGCTGCTCCTGAAGGGTCGCAAGCTGCGCGGCTCCATGGGCGGCCACATCAACCCGGCGGTCTTCATCCCGCGGTTGCTCGACCTGCACGCCCGCGGCCGCTTCCCGGTGGAACGACTGGTGAAGAACTACCCGTTCGCGCAGGTCAACACGGCGATAGCCGACTCCCTGTCGGGCGCGACGATCAAGCCGGTCCTCACGTTCGGCAAGTGAGCCGGTCCCCAGTTGCGGGGTCAGCGCGCAGTCGCCTGCTCCAGCCCCGCGCTGTCCCGGCTGCCCCGGGCGTCTCGGGCACATCAGGCACATTGGGCATCCCGGGCGCCCCGGCCGCGCCGCGGTTTCCCCCGCCGCCGCGCCCCGCGTGCACCCTGCGCCCCCCTGCGTCACGCGCCCGGCGGGATGCCTGAATTAACTGCCCCGGGATGAGGCATTGCGCTTGACTCAGGCATCTGCGCGCGGCGATCGCGGCTGCCCGGCGCGGGTACCCGCGGATGAACCGGATCTGTGCCCGGCCGTGACCCCCGCCATCCCGTGCCGCCCGTGCCGCTGGCGTGCCCGCCCGGGGGATGCGCTTGATGATCACGGGCCGGAGGTGGCCGCGGGCGGTCCCGTTTGACCCGTGATCATGGTCCATGGGCGGTTTCCGGGAGGTGGTTCACGGCTGGACGGGGAAATGTCGGCTATGTGGCCGCCGCTGGCGGGGTTGACCCGTGACCTGCCCTGCGCCGCAAAGGGGCCAACGGCCACGGCTGGCACCTTCTGTGACCGAAGACCGCTCACGTGGTGACCGCAGAACTCACGGCCGGCTCACTAGCCGATCGTGCAGCTAGATCAACTTCTTGAATCGGGCTGCGTCCTGCAGGTCAGCCTTGAACCTGTCGAGTGTCGAGACTGTATACATGCCATCGATCTCGCCGTTGGCCCACAGCGTGTAGATCCTTCGCAGGTCATTTGCCCTACTGAGCCAGCCGACGCCGTCAATGGCTGCCATGACGGTCTGGCTGCCTTTGCGTACCTCGGCCATCTCCTCGACCTCGCGCACCGCGTCGGTCAGCTTCGAGCCGGTCGAGTCGAACGCCTTGGCCGCCACGACGACCTGCGCCGCAGCGCCGCCAGCCGGTATCGCAAGGTCACACGGTGCCGTCCTGCCGAACCGCCCCTCGAAGCGCGTTCGGGTTTCGTAGGTCAGTCCCAGTTCAACGGCGATTGCCTCGATTTGGTCCTCAAGAACGCGGCCGGAGGCCGACGCGGACACGGCCGTCACCCGAGCCCCGGCACGAGCGACCAGCACATCGCCAAAGCTGTAGGTGCGGCTGATCTGCGCTTTCAGGCTTTCCACCAGGCCGAACTGCGAGTCAAGCATCGCCACGATCTCGCCCGGACGCTCTCTCGCGGCTGTCACCCAGCCTGTCGTCCCCATGTGCTGCTTCAGCGCGTTCTTCAACTTCTCCTGTGACAGCCCTACCGTGAGGCCAAGGACGGGAACGGCCTGCGGGTTTTCCCGAGTCCATCGTTCCAGCGCGATCTTGTCGAGTGAGTCCAGCACGGCCAAGGAATCGGCAGCCATCTTGATTGCTGCGGCCTCAGGGGTTGAAGTGGTCGGGTCGACATGCTCGGTAAGACGGCTAAGCGTGGCGACATACTCATCGTAGCTGGGGATCGCCACGGCTACCGCGCGATGAAGATGTACTCGTCGACCGACCGGCGTGCGGCCGCCTGGTGAGTGCCGTAATGATAAGTGTGCGGGATAGCGCGCACTTCGACGTCCCGTTTCACCTCCAGGAGCAAGGTCGTGATCGTCTCCTTGTCAGGCAGAGCATTCGAACCGTAGGACAAGACGATCGCCCCCG
>JASHPP010000318.1 GCA_030038035.1 Trebonia sp. | reverse complement strand
GCCGAGGCCGACGCGGCGGCGATCCGCGCGTCGTTCGTGCCCCCGCCGGGCGCGCGCCGCCTGCCCGCCGCCCCGGACGCCGCCGCCGGCGCGCTCAGGCAGCCAGTCCAGGTGCCTGGCACGCCGGACCTGGTGGACGACGTGTCCTGGTGGCTGGCGCCAGGCCAGCCGGAGGCGGTGCTGGCCTGGGGGCGGGCGCACCTGCCGCGGCGCTTCGCCAGCGCGGGCTCGGGCACGAGCTACGCCGGCGGCGTGGCGACGGAATGGTGGGATGAGTTCTCGCTGCCCGCCGTCCCGGCCGTGCTCAACTCGCGGGAGCTCATCGTCCAGGTGGTCAGCGCCGGCCAGGGGCAGACCGCGATCAGGGTCGACGCCCAGGTGACCTGGCTGCCCGCCAAGCCGGCCGCCGAACGGGTGCCGGCCGGCGCGAAGGTGCTGACGCTGCGCGACCTGCCCGGCCTGGCGGGCGGCAAGCCGCCCGCTCCTGTCACGGTCACGAACAGGGCGAAGGTGGCGAAGATCGCCTCACTCGCCGACGGCCTGCCCGTGTTCCCGCCGGGTACCTGGAGCTGCCCCGCGGACAACGGCCAGGCGCTCATGCTGACATTCCGCGGCGCCGGCGACCGGACCCTCGCCGTGCTGGTATCTGATTCGACAGGGTGCAACACGGTCTCGTTCACTGTCGGCGGTAAGTCGCTGCTCACCTTGTGGGACGGGGCGACCTTCGTGCGGCAGGTGCTCGAGGTCGCGGGCCTGCACTGGCAGCTATCCGGATTCAGCCAGGTGGGATAGGACAAAGTCAGCGCGCCGGACCTGGCAGCACATCCAGGCCCGTGACCGACCGGGAGCGACCATGAAACGATTGCCCGGGACAATACTCGCCACGTTCTGCGCTGCCATCGTTGTCAGCGCCTGCGGGACGCAGGTCGCCACCGTGCAGCCGGGGTCATCAGCACCGGCGGCCGTCTCCCCCCGGCAGCGGGCCGCGGCCGACGCGGCGGCAATCCTCGCGTCGTTCGTGCCCCCGGCGGGCGCGCGCCGGCTGACCGCCGCACCCGGTGCCGGCGGGGGCGCGCTCAGCCAGCCGATCCAGGTGCCCGGAGGGAACCTGGTCGATGACGTGTCCTGGTGGCTGGCACCAGGGCCGCCGGAGGCTGTGCTGGCCTGGGAGCAGGCGCACCTGCCAGGGCGCTTCGCCAGCGCTGGCTCGGCCGAGGCGGGCGGGCGCGACGGGCTCTACGAATGGTCGCACGAGTTCTCGCTGCCCCCTGTCCCGGCTGTGCTCGACTCGCGCGAGCTCGTCGTCCAGGTGGTCAGCGCGGGTGCGAACCAGACCGCGATCAGGGTCGATTCGCAGGTGACGTGGCTGCCGGCCAAGCCGGCCGGCGAACGGGTGCCGGCCGGGACGGTCTCGGTGACGATCAGCGAGGTCACCGGGGCGGGCAGCAAGCCGCCCGCCCCGGTGACCGTCACGAACAAAGCCACGTTGCGGAAGATCGTGTCGCTCGCCGACGCCCTGCCGGTGTTCCCGCCGGGTATACACAGTTGCCCGCCGAGCGGCGGCCTGCTGCTTGAACTGGCATTCCGCGACGCCGGCGGCCGGGTGCTCGCCGTGGTGGACGCCAATCAAGGGGGGTGCGGCACGGTCTCCTTCACGGTCGGCGGCACGTCGACGCTCACGTTGTGGCACGGGGCGAGCTTCGTGCCGCAGGTGCTCAAGGTCGCTGGCCTGCACTGGTAGCACCGGGCAGCCGGAGCCAGCCGGGTTAGCAGCCCGGGCGGGGGGCCAGGCCCGTCAGGTCGGGCTCGTGGTCGCGGTAGGTGCGCTCGGCGAAGTCGAGGAACGCCGACACGTCGGACCGGGTCGAGGCGAGACCGAGTGACACCCGGACCGCGCCGCCCGACGGCATGCCGACCGCGTCAAGGAAGCCGTCCATCGTCGGCCAGCGCCGCGGGAACCGCTGCCCGCCCAGCGCGGCCGCCCGCCACGGGGCGCGCAACGCCGCCCTGGTCAGTCCGAATGCCCATTCCGTCGCCCCCGGGTTGCAGAAGCAGCCGGTGCGCAGCGAGATGCCCGCCGCGCCCGCGTCCCGCGCCACCGCCCGCTCGTCGACCACCCGGCCGGATGGGTCGAGGAAGTTCAGCGCCACGGTCCCGCCCCTGGCGTGCCCGGTCGCCGGGCCGTAGAGCCGCACCAGCGGCGCGCCGTTGCCGTGCGTGAGCCCGGCCAGCCCGTCGAGCAGCCAGCGTGTCAGGTAACCGACCCGCTCGTGGATCAGGTCGATGCCGATGCCGCTGATCCAGTCCAGGCCGGCCGTCACGTCGGGGATCGCGAGGAAGTTCACCGTGCCGTCTTCGAACGCGCCCTCGTCCTGCAGCAGCCGGTGCCAGCCGCCCTGGGCGCTGGCCGCCCAGACCGTGCCGCCGGAGAACCACGGGCGGCGCAGCCGGGCCAGCGCGTCGCGCCTTGCCAGCAGGCAGCCGACCCCGGTCGGGAAGCCGAACATCTTGTACCAGCTCATCGTCACGAACTCCGGCCGGACCGCGCCGAGGTCGAG
>JASHPP010000317.1 GCA_030038035.1 Trebonia sp. | reverse complement strand
AAGCCCGGGGGGCGACCCTGGAACCCGAGAGGCCCTTCATACAGGTAGCCCTGGAGGAGTAAAACAGTGATTCCATACCCTACCTGGCTGGTGTCTGGAGACAATGCCTGGCAGATGACGGCGGCGACGCTGGTCGGGCTCATGTCCATCCCGGCTCTGGCCGTGCTGTACGGCGGCCTGGTGCAGAAGAAGTGGGCGATGAACACCGTCATGATGGTGTTCTGCACCTTCTGCCTTACCCTCATCACGTGGGTCCTCTGGGCCTACAAGATGGGCTTTGGCACGCCGCTCATCAGCAGCTTCGTCGGCGACCCGAGGACGATCCTGGGTGCCAACGCGCTTCAGGGCCAGGCGAATATCCCGCTGCTGGACGGCCTGATGCCGCACTTCACGCAGCCGCAGGGTTCGGTGGCGTATTTCCAGTTCGTGTTCGCCGCGATCACCCCGATCCTGTTCATCGGCTCGGTGGTCGGCCGCATCAGCTTCAAGGTGTGGCTGATCTTCGTTCCGCTGTGGATCACGTTCGCCTACGCGGTCAACGCCTTCCTGCTCTGGGGCGGCGGCTACTGGGCGCAGAAGGGCGCGCTGGACTTCTCCGGTGGTTACGTCATCCACCTGGCGGCCGGCGTCTCCGGCTTCACCGCGGCCTGGATCGTCGGCCCGCGGCTGAAGCGGGACCGGGAGAAAGCGGTGCCGAACAACCTGCTGTTCGTCGCGGTCGGCGCGGGCATCTTGTGGCTCGGCTGGAACGGCTTCAACGGCGGTGACCCGTACTTCGCGGGCGCGGACGCGACCGCGGCCGTGGTCAACACCAACGTCGCCACCGCCGTGGGCATGATGACCTGGATCTTCATGGACATGTTCTTCAGCAAGTCGAAGAAGCCGACGTTCCTCGGCGGCGTGAACGGCATGATCTGCGGCCTGGTCGGCATCACCCCGGCGGCCGGTTACGTCAACGGCCTCGGCGCGATCCTGATCGGCCTGATCGACGCGGTAATCGTCTGGCTCGCCTGGGAGTACCTGCCGAAGTACGTGTGGCCGTTCAACAAGGTCGACGACGCCCTCGGCGTGGTCTACACGCACGGCATAGCGGGCTTGTTCGGCGGTCTGCTCGTCGGCTGCCTCGCCGACCCGAACGTGATCGAGTACATCGGCGTCGGCAAGACCTCCTCGGTCAGCGGCGCGGGCCTGTTCTACGGGCACCCGCACCAGCTGCTCGTGCAGTTCCTCGCCGCGCTCACGATCATCATCTGGGACTCGTTCGTCACCGCCGCCATCCTCTTGTTCATCAAGTACGTCCTGCGGATGAAGCTCACGCTTTCGCCAGAGGAGCTGGAGATCGGCGACATCGCGGTCCACGGCGAGGAGGCCTACCCGGTCGAGGAGACCCTCTCGCACCTGTCCGTCACGGCGCAGGCCGAGGCCTCGCCCACGACCGAGGAGCCAATCAGGGAAACCGCCGACGACTGAGCCTTGCGCTACGTTGCGGCCGTAGCGTAAGCGGGGCCGCGCATCCGGACAGCGGCACGGTGCCCGGATGCGCGGCCTGTGGCATGTCTGGGGCGTGTGGCTCGTTAGGTATATGCGCCTGCCTAGTATGTGCGGCGAGGCGGACCCCCGGATGGATGGAGCGCTGTGAAACCCGTCGTCATGACTGCCACACTGGTCACGCAGGACGGCGTCCCGATCGACGCCGTGCACCTGCCGGGGCGCCGGGAGCTGGCGATCGTCGTGGCGCACGGGTTCACCCTGTCGTGGCAGAAGCCGATGGTGTGGCGGGTGGCGCAGCGTTTCAACGCGGCGGCCGGGGTGGTGACGTTCGACTTCCGCGGACACGGACGGTCCGGCGGGCGCTCCACGCTCGGCGACAAGGAGATCTACGACCTCGACGTCGCCGTGCACTACGCCCGCGAGCTCGGCTATCGCCAGGTCGCGACCGTGGGGTTCTCGATGGGCGGCTCGGTCGTGCTGCGCCACGCCGCGCTGCGCGGCGGGGTGGACGCGGTGGTCTCGGTGAGCGGGCCCGGCCGCTGGTTCTACCGCGACACCGTGCCGATGCGCAAGGTCCACTTCGTCGCGGAAAAGCGGGTCGGCCGCCTGTTCGCCAGGCACTTCCTGCAGACCAGGATCGCGTCGGGCGGATGGGACCCCGAGCCGCTGCCGCCCGCCGACGCCGCGGCGCGGATCTCCCCGGTGCCCGTGCTGATCGTGCACGGCGACAAGGACGTCTACTTCCCGCCAGAGCACGGCCGCCAGCTCTACGCGAGCGCCCGCGAGCCGAAGGAGCTGTGGCTCATCCCCGGGTTCGGCCATGCCGAGCGGGCCACGGACGACAGGCTCGTCGACCGCATCGCCGCGTGGGCGGCCGGCGCGGTGCGCCTCCCGCACGCGGTCACCGGGCCGCGGGACACCGGCCGCCCCGCGGCGCCTGAGCCGCCCGCGGCGAGCGAGCGCGCGGCGAGCTAGCGAGCGGCGAGCGAGCAGGCCACGCTACCAGCTGGCCCGCACCGGCATGCCCTCGGTGTAGCCCGACGCGCTCTGCACGCCGACCACCGCCTTGTCGGCCAAGGACACAAGGTCGGCCGCCCCCGCGTACGTGCACGCGCTGCGCACCCCGGCGACGATCATGTCGAGCAGGTCCTCCACGCCCGGCCGCAGCGGGTCCAGGTACATCCGGGCCGAGGAGATGCCCTCTTCGAACAGCTCCTTGCGCGCCCGCTCATACGCGGAGTCCGCGGCCGAGCGCAGCCGCACCGCGCGCGCCGACGCCATGCCGAAGCTCTCCTTGTACAGCCGCCCGTCGGGATCGCGGAACGTGTCCCCTGGCGACTCGTAGGTCCCCGCGAACCAGGAGCCGATCATCACGGCCGACGCCCCGGCCGCCAGCGCAAGCGCGACGTCGCGCGGGTGCCGCACGCCGCCGTCGGCCCAGACGAAGGCCCCGAGCCGGGCGGCGGCCGCGGCGCACTCGAGCACGGCGGAGAACTGCGGCCGTCCGACGCCGGTCATCATCCGGGTCGTGCACATGGCGCCAGGACCGACCCCGACCTTGACGATGTCGGCGCCCGCCTGGACCAGGTCCGCGACCCCGGCCGCCGTCACCACGTTCCCGGCCACCACGGGAACCGCCGGCGTCAGCCCCCGCACGGCGCGCAGCGCGGCGAGCATCTTCTCCTGGTGCCCGTGCGCGGTGTCCACGACAAGCACGTCGATCCCGGAGTCGAGCAGCAGCTTGGCCTTGGCGGCCACGTCCCCGTTGACGCCGACGGCGGCGCCGATCCGCAGCCGTCCCGACCGGTCCGTCGCCGGCGTGTACAGCGTGGCGCGCAGCGCGCCGGTCCTGGTGAGGATGCCAACGCACTCGCCCGCAGGCGACACCACCGGCGCCAGCCGGTGCCGCCCCTCGTGCAGCAGCGCGAACGCGCGCGCCGGCGCGGTCCCCGCGGGCAGCGTGACCGGGTCCGCGGACATCACGGTGCGCAGCTGCGCGAACCGGTCCGCCCCGGCACAGTCCGCCTCGGTGACCACGCCGACCGGCCCCCCGGCGGCGTCGATCACGACGACGGCGCCGTGCGACCGCTTGGGCAGCAGCGCGAGCGCCTCCCCGACGGTGTCGATCGGGGACAGCGTGATCGCCGTGTCGACCACGAGGTCGCGGGTCTTGACCCACGCGACCACGTCGGCGACGACGTCGGCGGGGATGTCCTGCGGCAGGATCGCGATGCCGCCGCGCCGCGCGATCGTCTCGGCCATCCGCCGCCCGGACACCGCGGTCATGTTCGCCGCGATGACGGGGATCGTTGCGCCGCTGCCGTCCCGCGTCGTCAGGTCTACGTCCAGCCGCGAGCCGACCGCCGAGCGCCCGGGCACCATGAACACGTCGCTGTAGGTCAGGTCGGTCGCGGGTTCGATGTCGTGGAGAAAACGCACGTCTGCCATTCTTACCCGCGGCCCGCCGGTCCCGAACCACGGCGCGGCCGGCGCGGTGTCCCACTATCTGAGATCGCCCCGCCACCAATCCCGGTACCCGGCGCTAAGGCGACGGTGAGGCCGAAGGCGGCGAACATGATGTCCGCGATCCGGTCGGCCATCTCCGCGACAGGCAGCTCCACTTCTGTGCTGATCAGGTAGTTCACCCGCTCCAGCATCATCAGGCAGGCGACCGCGGTCAGCTCGGCGTGTTCCTGGTGCCGTCCGGCGGCCTCGGCGGCCGCCGTCATGCCGGTCGTCATCGCCTCGGCGATGCTGAAGAACAGCCGGAGCCCGTCGCCGTAGACCTCGTCGGGCACCAGGTCGGCGGAGCTGAGGATGCGGATCACTGTCGCGTGCGAGTCGTAGGCGGAGAAGAACTTCCGCACCCACTGGCGGAGCACCCTCAGGCCCGTTTCGTCGCTCGTGACCACGGGGAAGTCGCCTGCGACGATCTCCATGTCGTGCAGCGCGTCCCGCAGCAGCGCCCTGAACAGGTCCTCCTTGTTGGAGAAGTACAGGTAGAACGTGCCGTGCGAGATGCCTGCCCGGCGCACCACGTCGTCGACGCGCACGCCGTTGAAGCCGCGCTCCTCGAACTCGACCATGCCCGCCTCGAGCAGCTTGCGCACGGTCTCGCGACCCTGCGCCCGCAGCTCGCGGTCGCGGGCGGGCTGTCCGCCGCCAAGCGACGGCCTGCCCTGCGGTTTGCGCACGGGGCGTCCTGCCCCGCGCTTCTGCCCAGCCGCGCGTGCCTGCCCGGCACCGTGCGTCTGGCCAGTACCGGTCACCGCCGCCGGCTGCCGGGCGGGCCCGCGGCCCGCTCCGGCGCCCGACTGAGCGGGACTCCGGTCTGCCTCCTGCGTCATAGTCAGAGCGTAGCCGCAGCTGCGGCAGTTCCTGCGCATACCGTCAGATGCGCGGCCCTGGCGTCGTCCGATCGGAGCCGGCCCGGCCGCGCAGCAGGTGCCGCCGGGCGGCCGCCCGCACGGCGCCGGTGAGCGCGCTCAGCCGCGCGGAGTCCAGCCGCCAGCGCTGCCAGTACAGCGGCACGTCGATGACGTCAGGTGACAGCCGCGTGATCCGGCCGGCGGCCAGGTCGGCGCTGGCCTGCGGCTCGGGGAGCATGCCCCAGCCAAGGCCGGCGCGCACGGCCGCGTAGAAGTCGGCCGAGGACGGGACCTGGTGGACGATCGCCGGTGCGTGCGTGATGCCCTGGCGTCGCAGGAGTTCCCGCTGGAGATCGTCCTTGTCGTTGAAGACCATGGACGGCATCGCGGCCCAGTCCGGCGACCGCCCGCGCCGCCAGCGGTCCGCGAGCGCGGGGGCAGCCGCGGGAACATAGCGCAGCGCGCCAAGCGGCTCGACGGAACATCCCTGCACGGCTTCCGGCTCGCTGGTGACCGCGCCGAGCACATCGCCGCTGCGCAGCAGCTTCTGCGAGTACGCCTGGTCCTCCACGTGCAGGCGGATCGCGGTCGCGTCCCACGCCGCCGCCTGGGCCAGCACGTCGCGGAACCACGTGGCAAGCGAGTCGGCGTTGACCGCCACCGGCAGCTCGACGGCGCTGGCCGCGGCGAGCGCCTGGCTTGCCTCGACCTGCAGCAGCCGCGTCTGCCGGCCAAGTCGCACCAGCCATTCGCCCTGCGGGGTGGGACGGCACGGGGTGGCCCGGCTGACCAGGACCCGGCCCGCCGCCGCCTCCAGGGCGCGGATGCGCTGGCTGACCGCGCTTGGAGTGATGTGCAGCTGCCGGGCGGCGGCCTCGAAGGAGCCGTGATCGGCGATAGCCACGAGCGCGTCAAGCTGGCCCTGATTGAGGTCCACCGGCTAAGTTAAGCATAGCTAATGACTGATAAGAAACATTTGTTTGCCTTCACTATGCGGCGTGCCTAGCGTCGGGTCCATGGAGGGCGCATCCATCGACGGGCTGCTCACCGGGCTGTCGCTGATCGTGGCGATCGGCGCGCAGAACGCCTTCCTGCTGCGCCAGGGGCTGCGCAAGCGGTGCGTCGGCACGGTCGTCGCGGTGTGCACGCTCTCCGACTTCGTGCTGATCGCCGCCGGGGTGAGCGGGATCGGCGCCGTCGTCGAGCACGCCGGGTGGGCGCTGGTCCTCGTGCGGTGGATCGGGGTCGCCTTCCTTGCCGGGTACGGGCTGTCCTCGGCATGGCGCGCGCGGCGCCGGTCCGCGCTGACCGCGGCGCCTGCGGGCTCCGGCGCCCGCTCCCGGGCCGTGGTGCTGCGCCGGGCACTGGCGTTCACCTGGCTCAACCCGCACGTCTACCTGGACACCGTGGTGCTGCTCGGCTCGGTCGCGAACGCGCACGGACCGTCGGGCCGGTGGTGGTTCGCCGTCGGCGCGGGAGCGGCGAGCGCGCTCTGGTTCGCCAGCCTGGGCTTCGGCGCCCGGCTTGTCGCTCCGCTGCTCGCCACCGCGCGCGCGTGGCAGATCCTGGACCTGCTCGTCGGGGTGACGATGGTGCTGCTGGCCCTCAAGCTGGCGCTCACCTAAGGCGCCTATACAGTTGAAGACCTGTGCTGAAGCTGACCATCCGCCGGGGATCGTGGCCGGCCGTCATCGGGTGCGCCCTGGTGGCGGCCAGCGTCGTGGCGGCCAGTTGCGTCGCGGCGCTCAGCGGCGCTCCTGGCCAGCCGACCGGGACAGCGGTGACCGCCCGCGGCGCCGCCAGCCGCCATTCCACCGCGTCCGCGGCGTCCGCGGCGTCCGCGGCGTCCGCGGCTACCTCAGGCGCGAGCGCGGCC
>JASHPP010000316.1 GCA_030038035.1 Trebonia sp. | reverse complement strand
GCACCGCGCTCGGGGAGGCGGCGGTCGCCCCGTTCGCGTCGGGACCCTGGCTGTTCAGCCACAACGGGGCGCTCGACGGATGGCCCGCGTCGGCCGCGGCGCTGTCCGCGGCGCTGACGCCGCCCGAGTCGCCGTTCTCCCTCGAAGCAATGGTGGACTCGGCGTTCCTGTGGGCGCTCGTGCTCGGCCGGCTGCGGTCCGGGGCGGCCGCCGACGTCGCGCTGGCCGCGACGATCGCCGCGATCGAGGCGGCCGGGGGGTCGGGGCGCTTCAACTTCCTGCTCACCGACGGGCGGTCGGTCGCCGCCACCGCCGCCGGTGACACGCTGTGGTACCGGCAGGCGGGCGGGGCCGTCACCGTCGCCTCCGAGCCTGGCGACGACGAACCCGGCTGGGCCGAGGTCCCCGACAGGCACGTGCTCACCGCGCTGCCGTTCGGGGTCCCGGCGCCCGCCCGGGTGACCATCTCACCGCTTGCCGCTCTCACCGAAGGGATCGCAATCCGTTGACCTCCGTCGAGTACCGCCTCCCGCCCGACTACCGCGCCCGCACGCTGCGCGCGGACGCCCTGGCCGGCCTGTCCGCCACCCCCAAGACGCTGCCGCCGAAGTGGTTCTACGACGCGCAGGGCAGCGCGCTGTTCGAGAAGATCACCGAACTCCCCGAGTACTACCCGACCCGCGCGGAGCGCTCGATCCTGCGCGCGGTCAGCGGCGAGATCGCCGCGGCCACTGACGCGCAGGTCCTCGTCGAGCTCGGCTCCGGGTCGTCGGAGAAGACCCGGCTGCTGCTCGACGCGCTGCGCGACCGCGGGACGCTGCGCTCGTACGTGCCCGTCGACGTGAGCGAGTCCGCGCTGGTCCTCGCCGGCGACGCGCTCGCCGCCGAGTACCCGGGCCTGGAGGTGCACGCGGTCGTGGCGGACTTCGAGGAGCACCTCGGGCTGCCGGGCGCGTCCGGCGGGGACGCTGGCCCGCGGCTGGCCGCGTTCCTCGGCTCGACGATCGGGAACATGGTCCCGGCGCAGCGTGCCTCGTTCCTGTCCAAGGTCCGGGGGCAGCTGCGGCCGGGCGACGCGTTCCTGCTCGGCACGGACCTGGTCAAGGACCCCGCGGTGCTTGTCGCGGCGTACGACGACGCCGCCGGGGTGACCGCCGCGTTCGACAAGAACGTCCTCGCCGTGCTCAACGCCGAACTGGGCGCGGACTTCGACCTGGACGCGTTCGAGCACGTCGCGGTCTGGGACGCGGCCGCCGAGTGGATCGAGATGCGGCTGCGCTCGACGGCCGGCCAGCGGGTGCGCGTGCCGGCGATCGGGCTCACCGTCGCGTTCGCGGCCGGCGAGGAGATGCGCACCGAGGTGTCCGCGAAATTCCGCCGCGCCGGGGTCGAGCGTGAGCTGGCCGCGGCCGGGTTCGCGCTGCGCTCGTGGTGGACCGACCCGGCCGGGCAGTTCGGGCTGTCGCTGTCGGTGCCGGATTAGGCCGGTCAGCACGCTCCGTCCGGTCAAGTTCGTCGAGTGGACCGGCGGCAAGTCTCAGGCCCTTTCCCTGCGACCGCTTGCACACGCAGCGGCGGACAAATCACCCATACCGGGCGCGGTCCGCGAGCGCTGGCCAAGATAGGACCCGAGCGGCATCCAGAAATCGGTATAAAACGGGCAATAAAGCTGCGGCCCGGGTCCTAAGTTGCCGATGCCGTCCCACTATCTGAGACGCCCGCCGGGCAGCCGCCCGCGCCCCGGCCAGCCTGCCACACCCTTGCCGCACTGCTCACACCCACATCAGCTGACCAGGTGACATGCACCCGAGGGAGCGGCGACACAGCCCCTTAACTTCCCGAGATCGCAAAAGGTTTGGCGTTGTGGGCCCCACCGCGAACGGGTTTCCTGCCGGGAGCTTAGCGAAGCGCAAAGGCGTGACTCTAGTGGCGGGGGAGGCGGTCACCCGGCCGAACCCCGGGGCTCCTGGCGGCCAACGGCAACATGAGGCACGCTGGTGCGGTGAGCGAACTAAAGGTTGAGGTCGACCCGGCCGAGGTGGGCCTGGACGCGCAGCGACTGCGGCGGATCGACGCGCACTTCGCGCGCTACGTGGACGACGGCCGGCTGCCCGGCTGGCTGATCACGGTGAGCAGGCACGGCCGCCTCGCGCACGTGTCCTGCCACGGGTCCCGCGACGCCGAGGCGGGCCTGCCGGTCGAACCGGACACGCTGTGGCGGATCTACTCGATGAGCAAGCCGATTACCTCGGTGGCGGCGATGATCCTGTACGAGGAGGGCGCGCTCGAGCTCACCGACCCGGTCAGCAGGTTCATCCCCTCGTTCGCCGAAGTCCGGGTCTACACCGGCGGCTCGGACGTGCGGCCGGTCACCGTCCCGGCCGTCGAGCCGGTGCGGATCTGGCATCTGCTCACGCACACCGCCGGCCTCACCTACGGGTTCCACGGGGTGCACCCCATGGACGCCGTGTACCGAAAGGCGGGGTTCGACGTCCACACCAAGCCAGGGATCACCCTCGCGCAGGCGTGCGACATCTGGGCCGGCATCCCGCTGCTGTTCCAGCCGGGTGCCGAATGGAACTACTCGGTCGCCACCGACGTGCTCGGCCGCGTGGTCGAGGTCGCCTCCGGCCAGCCGCTCGACGAGTTCTTCCGGTCGCGGATCCTGGACCCGCTCGGCATGACCGACACCGGCTTCTACGCGCCGCCGGAGGACCTGCCCCGGCTCGCGGCCCTGTACGGGGCGGCGCCGGACCGCAAGCCGGCCCGGATGGACGCCCTCGGCGAGGAGGCGCGCAAGCCGCCTGCGCTGCTCAGCGGCGGCGGCGGCCTGGTCTCCACGGCCGCGGACTACCACACGTTCACCCAGCTGCTGCTGGACCGCCGGGAAAGCCCGGCAGGAGAGCTGAACGGCGTGCGGCTGCTCAGCCCCCGCACGGTGCGCTACATGGGCGAGAACCACCTGCCCGGCGGCGCTGACCTGGAGACGTTCGGCAGGGCGTTGGACCCGCAGGCGCCGTTCCGCGGCGTCGGCTTCGGCCTGGGTTTCGCGGTGGTGATCGACCCGGTGCCAGGGAAGGTCGTCCGCTCGGCAGGCGAGCTCTCGTGGGGCGGCATGGCGAGCACCGCGTTCTGGATCGACCAGGCCGAAGAGCTTACGGCCTCCTTCTACACGCAGCTGATGCCCTCAAGCGCGCACCCGATCCGCCCGCAGCTGCGGCAGCTCGTCTACCAGGCGCTGGTGTGAGCGCGTCCGGATTCCCGCAGCTGCGCCAGGTCGTGCTCGACACCACCGACGCCCGCGGGCTGGCCGAGTTCTACCGGCAGCTCCTCGGGTACGCCTACCGCCCAGGCGACGAGCCGCCAGGCCCGGGCGGCGACGACGAGCGGGGCCGCGACTGGCTGGTCCTGCGGGATCCCGCGGGCGGCAAGGCGATCGCGTTCCAGCAAGTGACGTCGCTGCGCGCGCCGACCTGGCCGGGGGACGCCGTCCCGCAGCAGCTCCACCTGGACATGACGGTCCGGGACATGACATCGCTCGACCTCCAGCACGAGCGCGCCCTGGCGCTCGGTGCCCGCCTGCTTCTCGACCGCTCCGGCGACGAGGAAGAACCCCTGCGCGTCTACGCCGACCCGTCCGGGCACCCCTTCTGCATCATGGTCGCGGACGGCTGAGCGCGCCCGGCCCCCGGCGCGGCACCATCAACCACAGCAGCAACTGGCGTCATCTTTGCACACTCCTTGCATGAACAAATCGCCCATAACGGACTCCGAAAAGGTCAGGGAGTGCTTGGTGTCAAGCGGCTAGCGCAACGGGCGGCCGGGCCAGGGAAGACATGCGGCGGCTTCGCCGCCGCTCATTTTCCGGGGTTTGCCGGGGGGTGCCCGGACTTGACAAGGGAACCCTCGCGGCGGCCCTGACCGGGCTATTGCGGGCAGGCCAGAGGGCTTGCCCGGTTCGCGGGCCAGCGTACGGGCCGCCGCCCCTTGTCAAGTCCGGGCACGGCCTGTGGCGGGAGTGCGGCGCTGTCTTCGGTCAGGCGGCGAGCAGCTGGTCGAGGGCTTCGGCAGGGGTGCGGTAGCCCAGGGCGCGGCGCGGGCGGGTGCTGAGCTTGCCGGCGATGGCGTCCAGGCCGGCCTGGGTGTGCACGGACAGGTCGGTGCCCTTAGGCAGGTAGTAGCGGATCAGCCCGTTGGTGTTCTCGCTGGTGCCGCGCTGCCAGGGGGAGTGCGGGTCAGCGAAGTAGACCTGGACGCCGGTGGCGATGGTGAAGGCGGCGTGGGCGGCCATCTCGACGCCGCGGTCCCAGGTCAGCGTGCGGCGCAGCGCGGCGGGCAGGGTCAGGATCCGGTCGGCGAGCCCGTCGGCGACCTTGTCCGCGGTCCGCCCGTCGGGCAGGGCGATGATCAGGCAGAACCGAGAGGCCCGCTCGGCCAGGGTGACGACCGCGCTCTGGCCGTTCTTGCCGATGATCAGGTCACCTTCCCAGTGCCCGGGCACTGCCCGGTCCCCGGCCTCGGCCGGCCGGTCGCTGATCGGAACGGCACCGGCGATCGGGCCTGCCTTCGGCTCGTGGCTGCGCGTGCGGCGCCGGCGGCGGCCGCAGCGCAGCGCCTGGCCGACCTCGGCGCGCAAGCTGCCCTTGCCCTGCACGAACAGCGCCTGGTAGATCGTCTCGTGGCTCACCTGCATCCCCCGGTCGCCTGGATACTCCAGCCTCAGCCGGCCCTCGACCTCCCACGGAGAATAGTCCGCGCGCAGCATCTGCACGACCTGGGCGCGCACCAGCGTGCCGGCCGCCAGCTTGCGCGGCCTGGGCCGGCGCCCCCGTTCGCGGGCCATGATGTGCGCCTGGAACGCGCGGTACCGGCGCGGCGACGGCGAGGTGTTCCGCTTCAGCTCCCGCGAGATCGTAGACGGCGCGCGCTCAAGCACCCGGGCGATCGCCCGGACCCCGCGACCCTCGTCATGCAGCCGGGCGATCTCCGCCCGCTCGGTGAATGTCAGCCGCGCCCACGACACCCGAACCTCCCAGAACAACCAGAACACGCCGAAACACCTACAAAATACGGTGTTGCGAAACATCCTGGACTTCAAGGTGTGCAAAGTCGCAC
>JASHPP010000032.1 GCA_030038035.1 Trebonia sp. | reverse complement strand
ACCCCCGTCGCGACGACCGAGCCGGTCGCCGACTACATGCTGGAAGCGGTGGGCGCGGACAACATGACGCCATGGACGTTCCAGGCCGACATCATGAACGGCGTGGACCCGTCGCCGCAGGACGTGGCCATCGAGCGGAGCCTGTTCACCGGGCACAAGGTCAAGGTGTTCCTGTACAACCAGCAGGTGACCGACCCGCTGACCGAATCGCTTATTACGCTGGCACAGCAGAACGACATCCCGGTGGTCGGCGTCTACGAGACGATGCCGGTGCCCGGATACGACTACCAGAGCTGGATGCTGACCGAGGTGCAGGACCTGCGCAAGGCGGTCGCGGACAAGATCTCGACCGAGCACTTGTGAGGGACTGTGATGGCGCAGGAAGTAACCCAGCGCGTGACCGGACAGGCTGACCTGCTCAAGCTCGACGGCATCGGCGTCCGGCTCGGGGGCCGCCAGGTGCTCAGCGACGTCACGTTCACGATCGGCAAGGGCGAGTTCACCGGCCTGATCGGCCCCAACGGCGCCGGCAAGACCACGCTGCTGCGCGTGATCCTCGGCCTGCAGGAACCGTCAGGCGGCCAGGTGCTCATCGACGGCGAGCCGCGCCAGGCGCACCACAGCAGCAGCCTGGGCTACGTGCCGCAAAAGCTCGTCATCGACCCGGACATGCCGCTGCGGGCCAGGGACGTGGTCTCGCTCGGCCTGGACGGCCACCGGCTCGGGTTCAGCTTCCCGTCCCGGCAGCGCCGGGAGCTTGTCGCCAGGACCCTGCGCGATGTCGGCGCGGAGATGTTCGCCGACGCCCGGGTCGGCGAGCTGTCCGGCGGCGAGCAGCAGCGGGTGCTGATCGCGCACGCGCTGATCAGCCGGCCGCGCCTGCTGCTGCTCGACGAGCCGCTGGCGAACCTGGACCTGAAGAGCGAGCAGGAGATCGTCGCGCTGCTCGCCACGCTGGCCCGCGAGCTCGAGATCTCCGTGCTGCTGTCCGCGCACGACATGAACCCCCTGCTCGCCGTGATGGACCGGATCGTGTACGTCGCCAGCGGGCGGGTGGCGACCGGCAGCACCGACGAGGTGGTCACCTCCGAGGGGCTCACCAGGCTGTACGGCCACCACGTGGACGTGGTCCGGGTGCACAACCGGGTCCTCGTGCTGGCGGGCGAATAGGGGGCACGGTCATGCACTACCTATTCGAGCCCGGCCTGCTGGCCTCCGGCCCGGTCCGGACCGCCCTGCTGATCGGCGGCATCGTGGCCGTCGCGTCGGGGGTGATCGGCGTGTTCACGGTCATCCGCGGCCAGAGCTTCGCCGGGCACTCGCTTGCCGACGTCTCCACCACCGGCGGGTCCGGCGCGTTCCTCGTCGGCCTGAATCAGTTCTGGGGGTTCCTTGCCGCCGGGGTCGCCGCCGCCGCCCTGATGGAGGCGATCGGCGTGCAGCGCCGCCGCGGCAGGGACGTCGCCACCGGCGTGGTGCTCGGCGCCGCGCTCGGCGCGGCGGCGCTGTTCCTTTACCTGGACACGCAGCAGTCATCGACGACGGGCGCCTCGTTCACGATCCTGTTCGGTTCCATGTTCGTGATCAGCCCGGACACGGTTCCCGCGCTGATCGCGTCCGGCGTGGTCGCGGTTGTCGCGATCACCGTGCTCGCCCGGATGCTGCTGCTCAGCGCGCTGTCCCCGGACCTGGCCAGCGCGCGCGGGGTCAACGTCCGCCTCGTCGGCGTGGCGTACCTGATCGCGCTGGCCATCTCGGTGTCGCTGTCCGCCGTCGCCATCGGCGCCGTGCTGTCGACCGCGCTGCTGATCGGGCCGGCCGCGACCGCGCTGCGGGTGACGAAAAGCCCCGTCCGCGCCCTGGCGGTCTCCGCGATCACCGGGGTGGCCGCCACCTGGCTCGGCGTGATCCTCGCCTACGACTCCTATTACTGGCCGCCCTACGGCCACGGCTGGCCGGTGAGCTTCTTCGTGGTCGTGCTCGTGGTGGCCGGATACCTGCTCAGCTATGTGCGAAGGCCCCGCCGCCTGGCTCCGCGCTCACCGCACGAGGGGGCCGAATGTTCTCCAGCCTGATGATGAACACCTGGATCACGGCCAGCATCGTGGCGGTCATCGCGGGGATGACCGGCTTCTTCGCGGTGCTGCGCGGTTCGACGTTCGCCGCGCACGCGATCCCGAACGGGGCGTTCGCCGGCGCGGCCGGCGCCAGCCTGCTCGGCATCAACGTGATCTGGGGGCTGGCGGTGTTCGCGGTCGGCGGCGCCCTCGGCATCGGCGGCCTCGGCCGCAAGGCCAGGCACGACGTGGTCACCGCGCTCGCGCTCGTGCTGATGCTGGGCCTGGGCGCGCTGTTCGTCAGCGTGAGCACCGAATACGCCGAGGAGACGTACTCGCTGCTGTTCGGCGAGGTGTTCGGGGTCAGCCGCGGCGAGGTGCTGCCGATCGCGGGGCTGGGCCTGGTCGCCGCCGCGGCGATCGGGCTGGCGTTCCGGCGGCTCATGCTGACCTCCACGCTGCCCGAGGTCGCCGACGCCCGCGGCGTGTCGACCAGGAAGACGGAGGTGTACTTCCTGGTCGTGATGGCGCTCGCGACGTCCATGACGATCCCGGTCGTCGGCGCGCTGCTGATGTTCAGCCTGATGATCGGCCCGGCGGCCGCCGCCCGCGCCGTCACCGCCCGCCCCGGAGTGGCCATGGCCCTGTCGGTGGCGATCGCGCTGGCCACCGTGTGGGCCTCCATCGTGCTCTCCTACCGCACCAACTGGCCGCTGGGCTTCTTCGTCGGCGTCGCAGGCGCGGTCTTCTTCCTGATCAGCAAGGCGGCCAGAATAAGGGCATGACCCGCCGCTTCCGGTCCGTGACGCTCGGAACTTACCGGGTGACCGGCGGCGGATTCGTCACCAGCAACGTGGCCGTGTCGCTGGCCGGGTACGCCGGCC
>JASHPP010000315.1 GCA_030038035.1 Trebonia sp. | reverse complement strand
GACCATCAGCGCGATCACGTGGGCGAGGCGTGCCCGGTGTGCGGCGGGCGCGCGCTCGACGACCAGTGGGCCGCCGCAGCGCGGGCCTCGATCGCGGAGCTGAACGCACAGGCCGCCGATGCCGACACCGCCCACGCGGAACAGGCGGCGGCAGCGCGCGCGCTCGGTCAGCTCGTTCCGCCCAAGCCGGCGGTGCTGTCCGCCGACCTCGGCCAGGAAGCAGGCCCGGCCGCGGCCGCGGCGGGCGCGGCGTGGGACCGCTGGACCCCGGCGTCGGTGTCGGCGCAGGCGTACGAGGAACTGGCCGCCGCGATCGCCGAGTTGCGGGAGCAAGCATCCGCTTCGCTGCAGCGCCGGGCCGAGGCCTGGCAGCCGATCGCCACCGACCTGGCCGCCTGGGTGAAGCAGGCCGGGGAAAGCCAGCAGGCCGCCGTCAGGCTCGCGGACCTGAAAAAGGCGATCGAGTGGCTGCGGAAAGTCAGCAAGGAGGTGCGCAACGCCCGGCTCGCGCCGTTCGCGCGAACCTCGGCGGCAGTCTGGGAGATGCTCCGCCAGGAGAGCAATGTCGAGCTCGGCCCGATCACCCTGGAGGGCGCGGGCCCGCAGCGCCACGTGGGACTGAACGTGACGGTGGACGGGGTCGCGGGAGCCGCCCTCAGCGTGATGAGCCAGGGTGAACTGCACGCGCTGGGCCTGGCACTGTTCCTGCCGCGCGCCACGGCCGCCGAGTCCCCGTTCGGGTTCATCGTCATCGATGACCCGGTGCAGTCGATGGACCCGGCGAAAGTGGACGGGCTCGCCCGGGTCCTGTCGTATGTCGCGCAGACCCGGCAGGTCGTTGTGTTCACGCACGACGACCGGCTGCCGGCCGCGCTGCGGCAGCTGCAGCTCCCGGCGACGGTGTGGGCGGTGACCCGGCGGGAGTGCTCGGCGGTCGCGCTGAAGAAGGTAACCGACCCGGTCGAGCGCTACCTGGACGACGCGCGCGCGATGGCACGGACTCAGCAGCTCACGGAGTCGGTCCGCGCGGTGGCGGTCGCCGGGCTGTGCCGCGGCGCGCTCGAGGCGGCGTGCGTCGAAGTGGTGCGGGCGCGCGACCTCGGGGCCGGCGTCCCGCACGCCGACGTCGAGCAGGAGCTTGAGTCGGCGCAGGGGCTGCAGGATCTCGTGGCGCTGGCGCTGTTCGGCTCCGCGTCGCGAGGGCGCGAGGTGATCGCGGAGATTCGCGCGCTCGGCGGTCCGGCAGCGGTGGACGCGTTCTGGGACGCCAAGAAGGGCGTGCACGATCCGCTGCACGGCGACCTGAACCGATTGGTCGCGAATACGGACAAGCTCACCAAAGCGCTGCGCCGGTGACCGGCCCGCCAGCGCCGGGCGCCGCGCCGGCCACCCCCTCGGTCACCGCGCAGGAGCTGCTCGACTCCGCTGACCGGCTGCTCACCGCTCCGATTCCCGGGCTGGGCAGCCTGTGGCCGCGCGCCTGCGCGCTGCTGATCCGGCTCGCGCTCGAACTCACCCTGGACCGGTACTGGGCGCGCGTGCTGCCGGCTGCCGCGGATTGCGGGATGCGCCAGCAGTTGCTGCTGCTCCCGTTGTACACGGCCGCGCCGTCCGGGGCGGATGCGTCGGGGATGTCAACGGAGTCTGATGCGGCCTCGCTGGCGCGGGAGGCGTGGCTGGGTCTGGCGGGCGCCGCGCACCATCACGCATACGAGCTCGCGCCGACGGCCGCGGAGTTGCGCCGCTGGCACACGGCGGTCGCCCGGCTAGCCGGGCTACTCGCGTCAAGTTAGGACCCGGGACGTCGATTATCTGCCCGGCTTTGTCCCGTTTTGTCCATGCCGCTCGGGTCCTATCTTGGTCCGCGGTCCGGGTTGGCGGGCGGCAGGGCCGCGATCAGGGCGGCCACCTGGTCTGCCAGGGCCGCGGGCGCGGCGAGGCGGTTGTCGATGACGACGTGCGGGGCGGCGGGCCTGTCGTCGAGCCGCATGCGCGCGGTGAACGTGCCGAAGTCCGCGAGCTTGCCCGCGTCCCGCTCCGATCCCCTGGCGGCGAGCCGGTGCCGCAGGGTGGCGGCGTCCGACCAGACCCAGACGAGGCGCACGGTGCCGCCGCCGAGTTCGGCCACCCAGGAGCGCCAGCGGCCGGCGTCGTGGATCTGCTGCGTGAACGGCCCGGACAGCAGGACCGGGCAGCCGTGGACGCGGATCTCGCGGGCGGTCGCGGTCATCCCCGCGTACTCGTGGGCCTTGATGTGCTCGTCGTACCACGGGCCCTCGCGCTCACCGGGCGGACGGCCGGCCGCCGCGAGCGTCGCCGCCACGAACGGCCCGTACATCGTGTCCTTGTCGAGCAGCGCCGGCGCCGGCGCCAGCGACGCCAGCAGCATGCGCGCGACCGTGCTCTTGCCGGCGCCGGGCGGGCCGGCCACCACCCAGGCCGGCGCGGGGACGCTCATGGGCAGCGAGGATACGGCGTTCGCCCGCGTTCCGCAGGGGCGGGCGGGGTGACAGACAGCCGGGACCGCCTGGTGACGGCCGCACCGCGGGGTGAGGAGTGCCTCGCGGTCGCGGCCCCGCGGCAGCCGGACGGAGCGCGTGTACTCCGCGGCCGTATCCCAAGCGTCGCTATATGCGAATGGGACAATCGGGACCGCTTTGCGGCGAGTCATGGGGGGACCACCGGTGCTGAGACGACTGTCGTTCTTCGCCGTAGCGACGAGCCTGGTCGCGGCCATGGCCGCGGGACTTGGGGCCTCGCCGGCCGTGGCGGCGATTTCGCCCACATACGGCACAGGTGCGGGATTTTGCGCATCGGTGACGTCAGCCGGCTACGACCTGGGTGCCTATTTCGACGACGTGTACGCGTGTGGTCCGCTAGGTGTCAACGACTTCAGCGACCCGCCGTTCGAGGACTCTGATTACGGCTTCCAGTGCACGGAGCTGGCGGACAGGTTCTTGTGGGACGCCCACCAGATCGCGCCCGTCGACAGCGCGGATGCGCCAGGGGGCAGCCTGTACGGCGGGAACTTCGTCGTGACCGTCCATGCCGTGGATTCATCCATTC
>JASHPP010000031.1 GCA_030038035.1 Trebonia sp. | reverse complement strand
GCCGCCTCCCGGCCCGGGGTCCGTGCGATGGCTAGGAGGGGATGGCCGCCCACGAGGAGGCCGACGGGAGGCCGACCGGGCCCGGCTCGACGCGCAGCAGGCGGCCGGCCAGCGGCTCGGCGGCACGCCCGGCGTCGGTTCCGTCGACGCTGGCCGTGGTCACGAACAGCTCGGCCAGCCCCGCCCCGCCGAACGCGCAGCTTGTCGGCCGGGACACCGGCAACGGCAGGACCGCGTCCTGCTGGCCGCCCGGGGTGAACCTGCGCAGCACGCCGCCGCCCCACATGGCCACCCAGACGCAGCCGTCCGCGTCGACGGTGAGCCCGTCCGGTACGCCGGCCACGTGGGAGAGGTCGGCGAACACGCGCCGCTGGAACGCCTCGCCGGTCGCCGGGTCGTAGTCGAACACGTCGAGCCGCCGCATCGGCGAGTCCGCGTAGTACATGCGCGAGCCGTCCGGGCTCCAGCCGAGCCCGTTGGAGACCGTCACGCCCTTCACGACCGGGGTCAGCACGCGGCCGGGATCGAGCCGGTAGAGCTCGCCGAGCGGTTCGGTCTCGCCGGTGTGCATCGTCCCGGCCCAGACCCGGCCCGCCGGGTCGACCGACGCGTCGTTGAACCGGACGGCGTCGCGGGCGGGCAGTTCGGCGATCGTGTGCTCGGTCCACTGCGCCCCGCCGGCCCGGGGCTTGTGCAACCGCAGCCGGTTTCCCCCCGCGGTCAGCAGCCCGCCGCCGAGCGCGGGGAACGCCGCCGACACCGGGCCGATCGCGACGGTGACCGTGTCGCCGGACCGAAGCTGCGTGCGGTGCAGCAGCCCGTTCGGGATGTCCACCCAGAGCAGGCAGGAATCTTCGGGAACCCAGTACGGGCCCTCGCCAAGCACGGCTGTCACATCGCCGACTGGCTCGGCCGCGGCCGACGTGCGCACGTCTATCATCGATGGCCGCTCCTTCGTCACTCCCGCCCGTCGCGGAGGCTAACTGACGTCTACCCAGTTGAGGGTCCGCTCGATCGCCTTCTTCCAGCCGGCGTAGCCGGCTTCGCGGCGGTCCTGGGTCCAGGTGGGTTCCCAGCGCCGCGATTCGCGCCAGTTCGCCCGCAGTTCGGCCGGGTCCCGCCAGAACCCGGCCGCCAGGCCGGCCGCGTAGGCAGCGCCAAGCGCGGTGGTCTCGGCGACCACCGGGCGGCTGACCGGCACGCCGAGGATGTCGGCCTGCAGCTGCATGCACAGGTCGTTGGCGGTCACGCCGCCGTCCACCTTGAGCACGTCGAGGGTGACGCCTGAGTCCGCGGCCATCGCCTCCACCACGTCCCTGGTCTGGTAGCAGATCGCCTCGAGCGTGGCGCGGGCCAGGTGCGCGTTGGTGTGGAACCGGGACAGCCCGACGATCGCGCCGCGCGCGTCGGCGCGCCAGTACGGCGCGAACAGGCCGGAGAACGCCGGCACGAAGTACAGCCCTGACGTGTCGTCGACCTGCCTGGCCAGGTCCTCGCTGTGCGCGGCGCCGCTGATGATGCCGAGCTGGTCGCGCAGCCACTGCACGGCCGCGCCGGTCACCGCGACCGAGCCTTCGAGGGCGAAGACGGGGGGTTGGGGGGTGGCAGGGGCGAAGACGGGGGGTTGGGGGGTGGCAGGGGCGAAGACGGGGGGCGGCGGGGCGGCGGGCGCGGATGGCGGGGCATGCGGGTCGGGCGCGGCCGACCCGCGTACCGCGGCGAACTGGTAGGCGACGGTGGTGAGCAGGCCGGACTTCGACTCGTGCAGCTGCGACCCGGTGTTCAGCACGAGGAAGTTGCCGGTGCCGTAGGTGTTCTTCGCCTCCCCCGGCGCGAAGCACACCTGGCCCATCGTCGCCGCCTGCTGGTCGCCGAGCAGCGCGCCGAGCAGGACCTCGCCGGCGAACGGGCCGGGCAGCGCGGTGACGCCGTAGTCGTGCGCCGACGGCGCGATCCGCGCCAGCATCGCGCGCGGCACGCCGAAGAACCCGCACAGCTCCTCGTCCCAGTCAAGCGTGCGCAGGTCCATCAGCATCGTGCGGCTGGCGTTGGTCACGTCGGTGGCGTGCACGCCGCCGGACGTGCCGCCGGTCAGGTTCCACAGCAGCCAGGAGTCGACCGTGCCGAACAGCGCGTCGCCGCGTTCGGCGTCCGCGCGCAAAAAGGCGTCGCGCTCGAGCAGCCACTGCAGCTTGCCGCCCGAGAAGTACGTCGCGGGCGGCAGGCCGGCCTTGTGCCTGATCACCGCGCCGTGGCCGCTTTTTTCTTGCATGGCGGCGATCCGGTCGGTCCTGGTGTCCTGCCAGACGATCGCGTTCGCGTACGGGACGCCGGTGCGGCGGTTCCACACGACCGTGGTCTCCCGCTGGTTCGCGATCCCGACCGCGGCCAGGTCGCGCGCGGACAGGCCGCTGGCGTTGAGGGTGGCCGCGATCACCGTCCTTGTCCGCTCCCAGATCTCCAGCGGATCGTGCTCGACCCAGCCCGGCCGCGGCAGTATCTGCTGGTGCTCGAGCTGGCGCCTGGCGACCTCGTTGCCCGCGTGGTCGAAGACCATGAACCTGGTGCTCGTGGTGCCCTGATCGACAGCCCCGACGAAATCGGCCAACGCGGTCTCCCTTGACCAAGTGCTGACCCGGGGGAGGCGGCCCGGATCGTTCGGGATAAGTGTTTCAGTGCCCGCGGGGCGACGGCGAGCGCGGTCGGGGCCGCGGGCGGGGCAATGGGTGCGGCGCGACGTCGACACGCCTGGCCGCGGTGGCGGAAGATGTCTTGCGTGCGTATCGACACAACTGGCGTGCTCATCGCCGGCGGCGGGCCGGCCGGGCTCGCGGCGGCCGCCGAGCTGAGCCTGCACGGCGTCGGGTGCGTGCTCGTCGAACCGCGGGAGCGGGTGTCCCACCAGCGGCCGCGGGCCAAGACGTCGAGCGTGCGGACGATGGAGCACCTGCGCCGCTGGGGGCTGGCCGCCGCGGTGCGCGCCGCGGCGCCGCTCAAGGTCGCCTGGTCGCAGCGGGTCACGTTCTGCGAGTCGCTGACCGGCGCGCGGATCACCGATTTCGACGGGGCGTTCGGGCTGACGACCGAGCGTGACGAGCGGTTCGCCGAGCCGGGGCAGCAGGTGCCGCAGCCTGCGGTGGAAGAGGTGCTGCGGGCGCACCTGGCCAGGCAGCCGCGGGTCGACATGCGGCTCGGGCACGCGGTCACGGCGCTGGCCGAAGACGGCGACGGCGTGACCGTGACCGTGCGCGGCGCGGCGGGCGAGACGTACCTGGTCCGGGCGGACTACGTGCTCGGCTGCGACGGCTACGCGGGCGTGACCCGCGACCTGGCCGGCGCTCGCTACAGCGGGCGGTCCGATCCGCGGCCGAACTTCAACGTGGTGTTCCGCGCCCCCGCGCTCGATCCCCAGCTCGGCCGGGCGGTGCAGTACTGGACGCTGACCGCGGCCACCAAGGGGCTGACCGGCCGGCTCGACCTGGCCGGCACGTGGTGGGCGATCATGCCGGGCGTCGCGCCTGAGTACGGCCTCGCGCACGCCGCCGAGCTGATCACGGGGCTGATCGGCGCTCCTGTCGAGCACGAGCTGCTCGCCAGCGACCCGTGGACGGCGCGGGCGCTCGTCGCGGACACGTTCGGCACCCGGCGGGTGTTCCTCGTCGGCGAGACCGCGCACGTGAACCCGCCCTACGGCGGCCACGGGTACAACACGTGCGTCGGCGACGCGGTCAACATCGGGTGGAAGCTCGCGTTCGTGCTGCACGGCTGGGCGCCGCCCGCGCTGCTTGACAGCTATGAGCCGGAGCGGCGCGGCGTGGCCGAACAGACCGTCGCCAGCGCGGCGGCGAACATGACCGCGCTGCCCGCGGACCTGGCCGCGGACGCGGCGGCCATCCGGCGCGTGAAGTCCCCGGAGTTCCACAACCTCGGGCTGGTGCTCGGCTACTCCTACGCCGGGTCGCCGGTGGTGCAGGGGGGCGGCGGTGCTCCGGTCGCCGACGTGGGCACGTACACCCCGTCCGCCGAGCCGGGCGCGCGGCTGCCGCACTGCTGGCTGCCGGACGGGACTTCGCTGTATGACCAGCTCGGCACCGGGTTCACGCTCGTAGCGCCGGCCGGCGCGGGGGACGCAGCCGTGGCGGATTTTTCCGAACGAGCCCGGGCGCTGCGGATACCGCTGACCGTGACTGCCTCGCCGCCGGACTACCCCTGGCGCGGGGAGTTCCTCCTGGTCAGGCCCGACCAGCACATCGCCTGGCGGGCGGAGCACCCGGCGGGCATCGACCTGGCGGCCGCGGTGGGGCGGCCCAGGTAAGGCGGCGGCCGCGGCCCGTGCGGCGGCCGCCGGGCCGGCCGGCGTCCCGCGGGTCGCTGCCAGGAACGGCCGCGGAGCGTCCGTACCATGGAAGCGGAGGCCCGCTGCCGACGACGGGACTCGGGGAGGAGAGGTCGCCCATGTCCGGCGTGCTTGACGCCCGCGACCGGAGTACCGCGCTGCACAAGCTGGCCGCGGGGCCGCTCGACGTGCTGGTCATCGGCGGCGGCGTCACCGGGGCGGGCGCCGCGCTCGACGCCGCCGCCCGCGGGCTGCGGGTGGGCCTCGTCGAGGCACGCGACCTGGCGTCGGGCACGTCGAGCCGGTCGAGCAAGCTGATCCACGGCGGGCTGCGGTACCTGGAGCAGGGCGACTTCAAGCTGGTCAGGGAGGCGCTGCGGGAACGCGACCTGCTCGTGACGAGGCTCGCGCCGCACCTGGTGCGGCCGGTGCCGTTCCTTTACCCGCTGTACAGGAAGGTGGTCGAGCGGCCCTACGTGGGCGCCGGCCTGGTGATCTACGACGCGATGGAGGGCACCAAGCGGCCCGTCCCGCACCACCGGCACCTGACCGCGCGCGGCGCGCTGCGGCGGGCGCCCGCGCTGCGGCCCGAGCGGCTCGCCGGGGCGATGGTCTATTACGACGCGCAGGTGGACGACGCCCGGCACACGCTCACGGTCGCCAGGACGGCGGCCGCGCACGGCGCGACCGTGCTCACCCGGGCGACCGCCACCGCGCTGCTGCGGCAGGGCGACGGCGCGCGGGTGACCGGCGCGCGGGTGCGGGACGAGGAGAGCGGCCGGTCGTTCGACGTGCGGGCCGGCTGCGTGGTGGTGTGCGCCGGGGTATGGACCGACCTCGTGCACTCACTCGGCGGAGTGCGCCCCGGCTACGAGGTGCGGATGTCCAAGGGCGTGCACCTGGTGGTGCCGAGGGCGGCGATCGACGCAGAGACCGGGGTGATCGTGCGCACGGACAAGAGCGTGCTGTTCTTCATCCCGTGGGGCGAGCGGTGGATCGTGGGGACCACCGACACCGACTGGACCGGCGACCGCGCCGAGCCGACGGCCAGCAGCAAGGACGTCGACTACATCCTCGCCTCGGCCAACCGGGTGCTGGCCGCGCCGCTGACCCGCGCGGACGTGATCGGCGTCTACGCGGGGCTGCGGCCGCTTGTCGCGGCGGCGGCGGACACGCCGACCACCAAGCTGTCCCGCGAGCACGTCGTCGACGCGCCGTTGCCGGGGCTCGTCTCGGTCGCCGGCGGGAAGTTCACGACCTACCGGCTGATGGCGCGGGACGTGGTCGACGCGGCGGTGGCCGACTTCGGGCGCCCGGTGCCCGAGTCCGTCACCGGTCAGCTGCCGCTGCTCGGGGCGGACGGGCTGCCGGCGGTGCGCGCCGCGGCGCAGCGGCTCGCCGAGGACTACGAGGTGCCGATCGCGGCGGTCGAGCACCTGCTGACCAGGTACGGCTCGCTCGTCCCGGAGGTGCTCGAGCCGGTCCGCCGCGACCGGTCGCTGGCCCGGCCGCTGCTCGCGGGCTACCAGTACCTGCGCGCCGAAGTCAGCTACGCGGTCACCCACGAGGGCGCGCTGCACGTCGAGGACGTGCTCGCGCGCAGGATCCGGCTGCTCATCGAATCGCCGGACGCGGGCGCGGCGGCGGCGCCCGAGGTCGCCGCGATCATGGGCGGCCTGCTCGGCTGGAGCCGCCGTAGGCGCGCCCTGGAGGTCCGCCAGTACGAGGAGTTCGCGGCGGCCGCCGCCGAGGCGCTGCAGCCCGCCACCGAGCTGCCCGAGCCTGCGGAGACGGTCCCGGTGCCCGCCTAGCACCGCGCGCCG
>JASHPP010000314.1 GCA_030038035.1 Trebonia sp. | reverse complement strand
CCGAACCGCACGACGATGACCGAGTGGTCGATGGCGGCCCGAAGTGTCGGGCGGGAAGGTAGGGCCGTGAACGTGAACGCGGTCCCCGGGTCCAAAAGGAGGTAGGAGATGTCCTTGTACCCGTGGGGCAGCAGGTCGTGCATGACACCTGGGTCGTCGTCGATCTGCCATAGGTACAGCGGCGTGGCGCGCGTGTGCAACTTGATGTCCACCCAGGGGTAGTCGTCGCAGACCACGATGTCCCCGGCCGGGACGTTGCGGGCGATCCAGGCAACCGCCGCGTCCTCGCTGGCGAACCCGTTCACTTGTGCCTGGGTGCGCAGCCAGCCCCACCAGCCGGGGAGCACCGCGACCGCGAACACCACGGCGGCGATGACGACCGGAAGGCGCAGCAGCAGCTTTCTTGCCCGGCCTGCCACTGTGCGACACCACAGCTCATCGAGGACACCCGCGATGAGCAGGGCCGCGAACGGAAGCATCGCGGTGACGAAGGCATAGGGCACAAAGCCGCCCTTGACCATGTACGCCACTTGGATCGCGAAGGCGATCGCTATCGCGCGCAACCGCCGGATGGCCAGGCCCGCCACGACCACGGCCAGGCCGCCCAGCGTCAGCCACGGATCGAGATCGACCCAGGTGCGAGCCTGTATGAACGTCTGGCTGTGCACGTTCAGCAAGCTGCCCGTAGCCTGCCGGGACGCTAGCTGGTAAACGATCTGGCTGACCAGGCTGACGTGGCCGGGCCCGGGCAGCAACTCGCCCTTGATGATCGCGAGCAGCGGGTACAGGCCCACGATCCCGCCGTAGACGACCATGAATACGAGCAGGTAATTCCTCCGGACCCTCCGTTCCGCCAGCTGACCCACCAGCCACAGCAGTGCCGGGAGCAGGAGCATGATCGTCTCCTTGCTCCACGTCGCGACGGCGAAGCAGACCGCGCTCATTACCACCACACCCAGGGACCGGCGCCGCGATGCCGCGACTACGAACGCCGCCAGCGCCCATGCCGTCGCGACGTTGTCCAGCGAGATCATGCGGTGATAGAAGATGTCGACCGGGCTCAGCCCGAACAGCAGGACGGCGGCCGCGGCGAACACCCGCCCCATGCTCAGCCGCCTGGCCAGCACGTAGACAAGCACGCAGCTCACCAGCGTGATGGCGAGCATGAACTCCCGGCCCGCCATCACCGCCCGGGAATTCCACGCGAAGCCGTCCGTGAGTGCCACCCACGCCGCCATTTGCGCCCAGCCGAGAAACGGGTGGTCCCAGAAGTAGGTGTAGTTCGACAGGTGATGCTCGAACAGCATGGCCCATGCCCGGGCCGTGTACGTTCCTTCATCGTCGTTGACGCGGCCTGGATAGCCCTGCAGGTTCCAGCACATCGCCGCGGCCACCACGGCCGTCGCCCCGCACACCAGCAGCAGGCTCGGCTTGCGCCTCACGAGCCACGATCGCCGCGCGGGCAGGTCTTCCGCGGTTGGCGCGAAAGGGGCGGGCAACGATCGCGTGGCCACGGTGCTACCTCGCCTCGCCGCCGAAGCGGGTGCCGTCCGTGCGATGCCGCATTCCGCGTCCAGTGCGATACCACTGCCCGTCGCCGTAGAAGTAGCGGTAGACGGCGCAGGCGGCGGCGGCCGCTAGGATGCCCTGGTACAGCGGCGTCAGGAACAAGATCGAGGCGAAGTGCCGCCGCTGGACCCGCTGCTCATAGTCATGACCGAACTTGCTGAGCGCCGAGAGGAGCGAGAGCATCGTAAGTGCGAGCGGTATGAGCGGTACATAGAGGAACAGCGCCAGTCCTTCCGGCACCTTCAGCGTGAAAACGCTGACGAGTGCCAGTGGCAAGAGCGCGCATGCCACCGCCTGGAAAAGCGGGGCGGCCAGGATGTAGCCGCCGAGGAGCTTTCCCCGAAGGGTGGGCATCTGCCGCCAGTATCCGCGCAGCAGCTCCTGGAATATTCCTTCCAGCCAGCGCACCCGCTGCCAGAACAGCGAACCCCTTTCCTTGTGAAAAATGGTGGGCGGCACTTCCTCGCGGGTGGCCAGCGCCGGGCTGGAGGCAGCGACCGCTCTGGCGCCGAACCGGCTGCACAGCAGCACGCCCATCGCGCAGTCCTCGGTCATCGTGTCCGGCCATCCGCCCGCCGCCCGCGCGAGCTCGGTCCGCAGGAATACCGTGTTGCCGCCGAGCGGCACGAAACCGGCATCTACCTGGAACAGCATGCGGCTCGAATACCAGACATAATATTCCAGCACGTTATGCGGCTGGAACCATTCCCGGAGCTTCTGGCCCAGGTTCATCAGTTGCACCGCGCCCTGTACGATGTCGGCCCCTGTTTCCCTGATGAGGGCTTCGACGTGCAGCAGGAGGTTGGGAGCGACGTCGCATTCGGCGTCGATAGGGCAGACGTAATCCCCCGTCGCGTACGGAAGCGCGCCATTCAGCTGCGGGGCCTTGCCTGGCCGGTCGTATTGCCGGACAAGGAGGTCAACGCGCCCCGGATGCTCGCGGCGGAACGCCTGCACGGCGTCGATGGTGGCCTGGTCATGATCGCGCAGCGAGACGATGATCTGACATGACCGGTGACTTTGCCGGATCAGATTGTCCAGCGTGTCGCCGATCACGGCCGCCTCGTTGAGAGCGCAGACAATGAGCGTGAAGTCCGCCTCTTCATGGCCCGGCCGCACTGGGTCGGGCCACTTCAGGTCGCGGAACGAGTCAGGACTGCGCTCTGCGTAGAACCGCCAGAAAGCGTCCAACCCGCTAATCGACAGGTTAAAGCAGCCCACAAAGAAAAGAGCCAGTGGCAGCGCCTGCACGAAGACGATGACCACTCCAGAAAGCGCGAGGCATGCGATCACCAAGGTCGCCGCCGTCTTTGGCCGCGCACGAGACCGCGCCCGCGCGTGCGCTCCGCGCTTCAGGCGTTGAACTGCAAGAACCTGCCTATGGTCCGTCGGTCGGCTATGCACGTCACCAATCGGATCCACCCCCGCTCCAATGCGGCCTGCCCCCTCAGGCCTGAGCCATCGCCGAAAACGACAACCCATCATCCAGTGTGCACGCAAAGCACCGTATCCGCAAGGAAAGAACGCTTATGGGCATGTCATAGTAGGAAATTAAGTTTGAAACATTCGAAAAGTGGTAAAACCCCGCCTCTGGGGAAAATCGCCTCGTGTTTACTGATCAGACTCGCCAGCGCGGAGCCCTATCTCCGGCAGGCTCATCGCTTTGAGCATGGCAGCCGCCATTTGGCTGTTGGCCTGCTGCGATGCCTTTGCCTGGCCGGTCGTCCCCGGCTTGTCCCCGGCTCGGCCCATTTCCCGTCCGTCACAGCAGCCACTCCTGCTGGCCTTGCACGCGCCCGGCCGGACTACGTGGAAGATATGACCGCCCCTGACCGGCCTTTTCTTCCACGATAACCGGCCTGCCCGGAATGTCTGGTTCCGAGATCCACGCATATCGGGCATATCGCGTCATCGGCTGACCACAGCAGCGCCGGGCGGCGGGTGCCGCGTGACGACGGAAAGCCGCAGATCAAACCCTGATTGGCGGCTGTCGTGTTACTTGACCGTGTATTGGCCGGGCCGGGGCCCGGGTTGGCGTTCATCGGCGTCCCTTGCCGGTGCAGGCGTTGAAGATCTGGCGGAGGACATCGGCGGCGGCTTGGCGGCGGGCGGGCTTGGCCGCCCGCACCGTAACCGCCCAGCCAGGCGATCCCACCAGCGGTGCTCCGTTCGCCCGCCGCCATCACGCCGGAAGCCAGGCTCCGGCAAATTAAAACCAAATTAAAACCACCGCGGGGTCGCGCAGGACAAGCGGCAGAATGGTCTCAGCCGCCAACCTCCGACTCGCCCCGGAATTCCGCCAAACGGCATCAAACTACCGCATGGCTTCGGACACAAATGGCTTCCTGGTACATCGCCGGACAGCGACTGAATATGCCGTGCCCTGTTTAGCCGCCTCATTGTACGATCATCACGGGAGAAGGGGTGAAGATGGCGTGAACTTCGGGCACATGCTCACCGTGCTGCTGCACGAGCACTGGTTTGAGGTGCTGTTCACCCCGGCCAGATGGCTCTGGCACGCCGAGACGTTCGTGCCGCGCGCCGTCAATTCCGCGCTGGTATGGCCGGTCAATCACACGCCGCTGGGCCGCGTCCGCGCGCACAGCTACGCCGGGTTCCTGTGGGAGCAAGCCCTGGCCATGGTGATCGTCTTCGTCGCGGTCCTGCTCGAGTGGCTGGCCGTGCTCGTCTGCGCGGTATTCTGGCTGTTCGCCGTCTTCATGGCCTACATCTACCTGCCGTGCGCCGGCATCTGGGCGCTGTACCGGTGGCTGGCAGATCGGTAGCAACGGGCCATAAGGTACCCGGCTAGATAGCCGAGATAGACGAAAAGACGTGCTGGCGACTTGGCTGTGCTTTGGCTCTCCGCGGTGGCCACCAAGATCGCAAATGGTGGTCTCTGGCCTGTGGAGCTAAGGGGACTCGAACCCCTGGCCTTCTGGATGCAAACCATATTTTGCGTATTTCGACATCGGCTGACGTCGCTTGCTGTGCGTTTTACCAGCGAAAATGGCCTCGCACTGTCGGTGGAGATCGCTCAGAGTCGGACTCTGTTGGCTCTTTGTTCGGCTCTTTGGGGCCGTCCTTCCAGGCTCGGCACCGGGACTCGTGGCGCTCGGGCTTGGTATCCCCGGCATCATCACAAGTCCTTCTGCCGACGCCTCCAGGCCACTGGGCAAAGAGCGTGCTGCCAAGGGCCACGCCTGCACCTCGCACCCTCGCACCCCTGCCGCGTTGCCGAGTCGAGCCGCTTATAGATCAAGGCGGCACCGCCGAATGGGAATCCGGGCTGGGCGGCCGGCTGTGACCTTCCGGTTTTGCGCCGCCGGATATCGACTGTTCTTCCCTGCCGTCGGCCCGTCGGGGCAGGCGGGGTGCGAGCCCGCGCAGTGGGTGGGCCCCGCGGTGATCGCGGGCATCGTCGGCTGTCTGGCAAATCGGTGTAAACCGGGTCGGCGGTTGCCGCGTCCGGGTAAATGGGACGGTCCGGGTCGGCTGGTCGTCGTGGCGATCACAGCGGCTTTTCTTAAACTCTGCGACGGAGATGGTCTTTGTTGGGCAGATTCTCACCTGTTGTGCTCAGCGTGGTGACGCTGGCGGCTGCCTGCTGCGCCGTGCTGGCCATGACCGCCCTGCCGGCGGGCGCGACCGTGCCCGCCGCCGGCACCTGGGGTTCGGCGCAGCAAGTGCCGGGACTAGCAGCCCTCAGCACCGGTTCCCTGTCGTACGGGTTCACGTCCGGGATCAACGCGCTGTCATGCGGGGTCGCGGGCAACTGCGCCGCCGGGGGGGTGTACGTAGATTCCGCCGACGACGAGCAGGCTTTCGTAGCCGACGAGTCTGGCCGGTCCTGGGGCACCGCGGAGGAGGTGCCGGGACTGGCCGCCCTCAGCACTGGCGTGTGGGACGGGGACCTGTTCGGGATCAAGTCCGGGATCAACGCGCTGTCATGCGGGGCCGCGGGCAACTGCGCCGCCGGGGGCGAGTACGCGGATTCCGCCGACGATGAGCAGGCTTTCGTTGTGGACGAGATCAACGGGTCCTGGGCCACCGCGGAGGAGGTGCCGGGACTGGCCGCCCTCAACCACGGCGGGGGGGCCGACGGCGGGGGGGCCTCCGTCAGTTCAGTGTCGTGCCCGTCGGCGGGCAACTGCGCCGCCGTCGGCACGTACATAGGCTCGTCCGAAAAGCAGGCGTTCGTGGTGGATGAGACCGGCGGTATCTGGGGCACCGCGGAGGACGTGCCGGGACTGCCCGGCGGGTCCGTCACGGTCGGTTCGGTGTCGTGCGCGTCGGCGGGCAACTGCGCGACCGGCGGCTCGTACTACGCCGCCGGCAGTGGTACGCAGGCGTTCGTCGTGGATGAGGTCAACGGGTCCTGGGGCACAGCGCAGCAGGTGCCGGGGTCGGCCGCCCTCGAAGTCGATAACGGGGCGGCCGGCGTCGATGCGGTGTCGTGCCCGTCGGCCGGCAACTGCACGGCAACCGGGACTGTCGGCCACCTTTCGGCAGGCAGCCTTGGCGTGGTCTCGCAGGCGTTCGTGGTGGACGAGACCGCCGGTACCTGGGGCACCGCGAAGCTGTTGCCGGGCACCGTCCCCCCGATCCCAGGCGGAAGCTACGAAACCGGCTCCGCCTTCAATTCGGTGTCGTGCGGGTCGGCCGGCAACTGCGTAGCGGTCGGCGATATCGAAAATGGCGGGTCCTCCACGGCGATCATGGCGGAAGAGTTCGGCGGCTCCTGGGGCACTGCTCAGCAGATACCGGGAACAACCGACGCTTGGGCGTTTTCGGTGTCGTGCCCGTCGACCGGTAACTGTGCCGTAGGCGGCGACGGCGCCTCGGCGCCGTTCGTGCTGGACGAGACCAGCGGCTCCTGGGGCACGGCACAGGAAGTATCGGGCGCCGCCGACGGCGACCTCATTGCGGTGTCGTGCGGGTCGGCAGGCAACTGCGCCGCAGGCGGCACGTACGGGGAAGCCGGCAGCGCCCAACTGGCGTTCGTCGTGTCGGAAAAGCCCCCGACGAGCAGCGTCCTGGGCCTGCCGGCCGCCAAGGTGACCTACGGCAAGGAGCAGACCGAGCGGGTGACGATCACGGTCTCCGCGGCCGCCGGCGAGACCCCGTCCGGCACCGTCACGGTCAACGCCGGGACGGCGGTTGTCTGCGGCAGCGTCGAGCTTTCCGCCGGGCAGGCCAGCTGCACGGTGGCCGCGACGAGGCTGCCCGCCGGGACCTGGCACCTGACCGCCTCCTACGGCGGCAGCACCGGCCTCGCCCCGTCGACCTCCGCTGCGCGCACGCTGACCGTGGCCAGGGCAGCCGCGAAGGTCACGCTGTCGCTGTCGGCGGCCAGGGTGATCTACGGCCAGGAGCGGTCCGAGCGGCTGACCGTCAGGGTCACCGGCCAGTACGCCGGAATGCCGGCCGGGAAGGTCACCGTCAAGTCCGGCAAGGTCACGGTCTGCACCATCACCCTCGCCTCCGGCCGGGGCAGCTGCGCCCTGGCCGCCAGGAAGCTCCCCGTCGGCACCCGCACCCTGGTCGCCGTCTACTCCGGCAGCAGTGACTTCACCGGCGCGGCCTCCACCCGGAAGACCCTCAAGGTGGTGAAGTAGGGGCCGGTACTCTAGCCGCGCTTCGTGAGCTTGACCTGCGCCCGTGCTGCTCAGGGCGACCGCACTCGGAGCCAGGCACGATCGGCGGCCGTGCTGCCTGGTGACTACGCCTGGCCACTCAGGCTAAGTCAAGATCTCATCGGTTTCGCCGCGCCAGCTGGTGTCACTTTGCTGCTCTTCCGCCGTGACCGTGGCTGGCTGCCAACTGCTGCCAAGCCGGTGGTCAGCGGTAGATGACAGGCGACACCTGTGGAACGACTCACCAGACCGTAGGCGTGCATAGACAGCACCGGACAGCTCGCCCATTCCGACGGGTCAAAGGCGCTGCCTCCTGTTCATCCGCGCTGGTCAGGAGGCCGATTTGTGCACGAGCCGCAGCGGGACGGGGGGAGACGGAGGAGGCGCCGAGGCCTAGCGCGGACGCACGGCGTCCATCCGCCGAGGTCAGTACGGCCAGTGGAGATCGAGCGAGACGGCGGATCCGCTTGCCGTCCGGGCGTCCAGCCGAGCGAGATCGCACCGACCGGGGTGCCGCGGCATCCCGATAGACGGAAACCTTCGCCGTGCCCACGGCGCGCAGCAGTCGTCGTACCTCGGACAGCAGCACCGCTGTGGCTCTTGGTTTGGCTCGGCTTTGCGGCCTTCAAGATCGCAAGTGGCCGCTGGCCTGTGGAGCTAAGGGGACTCGAACCCCTGGCCTTCTGGATGCAAACCAGACGCTCTTCCAGCTGAGCTATAGCCCCGCGTCGTTAAGGGTACTGCAGGCGGCACCGCCGCGGCACCGTCACCGCTCGACGTGCAGCACGGTCACCGCCGCGCTATAGACCTCGGGGTCGCCTCCGCGAGCGCGGGTTACGACCAGGACCGGGATGCCAGGGCTGAGCGAGCCCAGTTTCCCTCGCTCGGCGTCGTCTGGCATGCGCGCTGCCACCTGGTCGCCGGGGCGGACGACGGCGATCTTCAGCTGCGGGACCGCCGCGACAAAGGAGCCGACACCATGCCGCGTGACGATAAGCCCCTCCTCACGCAGCAACTGCATGGCACGCCGCACCACCGAGCGGTCAACGCCGAAGCTGCGCTTCAGTGTCTCCTCGCCCGGGAGCTTCGACCCAAGTGATATCCGGCCGCTGACGATCTCCTCCCGAAGCCAGCTGGCAAGCTGCACATACTGGTGGATCTCCGTCGGCTGCGCGTGCTGCATACCGCTCATGACCAGGCCTTCATCGGTCGTTGTAGGGTTGTAGGGTCCTGTAGACAACCACACTCGATAGCGCTACAGTGATCACCGCGCTACGTACAGTTGCCCGGTTATTTCCCCTCGGGCTACCCCGCACGGTAGCGCCGCGGGCGGTCTTGGGTTCTGGGGGGTTACCGGACGTGCCCGTAGGCCGGCCCCTAGGCGGCCGACTCGCCTGGGGGCCGACCATGCCGCTGAATCCCTTTGAAAGGGGGATTTTACTGTGGGTGTGATCTGGGGCGAAGGCATGGCCGACCAACGCCACCGGACCAGTGGTGCTGGTATTTTCGCCTATTTCGAGCGCCTGATACGCGCCGTGCGCCGCCGCCTCTTCACGCGCGGGCACCAGGAATTACGCGGCGTCAGGCAGCACGGCTCGGGTCACTGTCCGGGGAGACTGGCTCCCGCTTGGGACGCCGGGGCGTGACCCAACCCCGGCCGGGCCGGTGGTAGTTGTGATTCTCAATTGATCTAGTTAACGCTCCCGTAGCGTACCTGCTGCCACGATCGGTACCCCGCCCGCACCCCCACCGCCCGGTCGCGCCGAGGTGGCAGTGGCCGGTGGGACGGTCCGGCCGCAGCCGGAGGGGCGGTCGCGACCGCGCGTCCCGGGCGCGATGCTCGCCTAGCGGCCGGCCCGGTTAACGGGAAAGAAAAGGCCGCCTCTGACCGGCATTTTCCTCCCCGCTAAGCGGTCTGCCCGAAATGCCTGAACCTAATATTCCGGTATTCCGGGCATAAAGCCTCCTCCGGGCAGGGAAGCGATCACCGCAACCGGGCTTGCCGCCCGCCCCGGGGACAGACCCTGCCTGCAGGCGCAGCGCCCCTGACTTCCCGGCACCAATACGC
>JASHPP010000313.1 GCA_030038035.1 Trebonia sp. | reverse complement strand
CTTGCTGACATCCCACTCGGGCCAGCCGGCCACGTCGGTCCACACGTTCCAGACCGCGTCCGGGTCGGCCGCGAACGTTGCCTCGGATTCGAACAAGTACATAGCTGCCCTCGACAGAGCCGAGCCCAGATGGGGACAAACCTGACCATGCGCGCGCAAATCCCAGCCGCATAGTACAGCCGGCGCGGACCGCGAGGACTCCGCTTAACCACATCGGCGATGCCGGCCAGCCGCCGCCGCGATATGTTCCGGGTTCGCGTCGTTATACCAGCACAAACCCCGAACATACCGCGAGGATCGCCGCGGACCGGGAACAGCATGTGCTGACCGGGCATCCGGTACGGGCGTGATCCCCGCTATCCGCGCCAGAGCCGGGGATTTGGCCACCAGGATCGCACCTGAGGACAAATGGGGCGATAGCGTATCGCCATGACCGCTGAAGGCGACAGGGTAGCCGGCTTCGGGAAGCTCGAAGACGGGCTCAAGCAGGCCAGCCCCTGGTACACGTGGGGACCCTACGTCAGCGAACGGCAATGGGGCACGGTACGCGAGGACTACAGCGACGACGGCGACGCGTGGAACTACCTGCCGCACGACCACGCCCGGTCCCGGGCCTACCGGTGGGGCGAGGACGGGCTCGCCGGGTTCTGCGACGTGGAGCAGCGGCTCTGCCTCGGGCTGGCCCTGTGGAACGGCCGCGACCCCTACCTGAAGGAGCGCCTGTTCGGGCTGACCGGGCCGGAGGGCAACCACGGCGAGGACGTCAAGGAGCACTGGTGGTACCTGGACTCGCTGCCCAGCCACGCCTGGAACCGGTGGCGTTACCACTACCCGCAGGCGGCCTTCCCCTACGACAAGCTGCGGCTGGAAAACTCCCGCAGGGACAGGCGCAGCCCCGAGTACGAGATCCTGGACACCGGGATCTTCGACCACGACAGGTACTGGGTCGCCGAGGTCAGGTATGCCAAGGCGGATCCCACCGACCTGCTGATCGTGATCAGCGTGACTAACGCGGGCCCGGAGGCCGACACGGTGCACGTGCTGCCGACCGCGTGGTTCCGCAACACCTGGTCCTGGGACGACGACGCGCCGAAGCCAGTCCTCGAGGCGGCCGATAACAGCAAGAAGCGGGAGGGGGCGCCGCCTGCCGTCCGCATCGAGCACCCCTTCCTCGGCACGCTGGAGCTCCTCGCCGCCGGCGCGCCGGACGGCACGGCCCCGCGGCTGCTGTTCTGCGAGAACGAGAGCAACACCGAGCGCCTGTGGGGCTGCGCCGCGGCAACGCCGTACCCGAAGGACGGCATCAACGACCACGTGGTCTCCGGCGCGGCCACCGTCAACCCCGCCCTGACCGGCACCAAGTGCTCGTTCTGGTACGAGCTGACCGTGCAGCCGGGCGCCACCGCGGAGATCCGGCTCCGGCTCCGTCCCGCGCAGGCCCAGGACCAGGACCAGGCCCAGGACCAGGGACAGGCCCAGGCCCAGGGACAGGGACAGGCCCAGGCCCAGGGACAGGGACAGGCCCAGGGACAGGCGCCCGATCCGTTCGGGGAAGATTTCGACGCCGCCCTCACGCTGCGGCAGGCCGAGGCCGACGAGTTCTACGCGGCGCTCGCCCCAGCAGGCGCCACGGCCGACGAGGCCATCGTCATGCGCCAGGCCTTCGCCGGGATGCTGTGGGGCAAGCAGTTCTACAACTACGACGTGGCCACGTGGCTCGACGGGGACCCGGCGCAGCCGCCCCCGCCCCCGGACCGCGGCCTGAACAGGAACGCGCGGTGGCGGAACTTCGACGCGTTCGACATCATGTCGATGCCGGACAAGTGGGAGTACCCCTGGTTCGCGGCCTGGGACCTGGCATTCCACTGCGTGACGCTCGCGCACGTCGATCCCGGGTTCGCCAAGTACCAGCTGATCGTGCTGTGCCGGGAATGGTTCCAGCACCCCAACGGCGCGCTGCCTGCCTATGAATGGGATTTCGGGGACGTGAACCCGCCGGTGCAGGCGTGGGCCGCGCTTGAGGTCTTCGCCCTGGACGGCGGGCGCGACCTCGACTTCCTGTCCCGGATCTTCGACAAGCTGCTCGTCAACTTCACCTGGTGGGTGAACAGGGAAGACCTGCGGGGCAACAACCTGTTCGAGGGCGGCTTCCTCGGCCTTGACAACATCGGCCCCATCGACCGGTCCCACCTGCCGCCGGGCGCCGTGCTCGAACAGTCCGACGCGACCGGCTGGATGGCCTTCTACGCGCTGTCGATGGCCGTGACCGCCTCGCTGCTGCGGCTCAACGGCCGCCGCCAGGGGGCCGACCTGGTGCTCAAGTTCCTCGAGCACTACGCAGCGATCACCGACGCGCTTGAGGGCCAGGAGCTGTGGAACGACGACGACGGCATGTTCTACGACCGGCTGAGCCTGCCGAGCGGCGCCGTCTTCCCGGTCAAGGCCAGGTCCATGGTCGGCATGATCCCGCTGCTCGCCGTCACGGTCGTCGACGAGGCGATGATGAAGAACGCGATGAAGTTCGGCAAGCAGTTCGCGGACTTCCTCGACAGGCAGGGCCTGTCCGACGCCGCCAAGCTGCGGGAGCAGGGCCTGCTGCGGGGCGTGGCGGACCACGAGCACCTGCTGCTCAGCGTGGTCGGGACGGAGCGGCTGCTCGCCCTGTTCCGGTCGCTGTTCGACGAGCAGAAGTTCCTGTCCCCGTACGGCCTGCGCTCGCTGAGCGCCGTGCACAGGGAGCAGCCCTACGTGCTGCACCTGGACGGCGCGACCGCGACGATCGACTACGAGCCGGCCGAGTCGACCACGTCGATGTTCGGCGGCAACTCCAACTGGCGCGGGCCGATCTGGTTCCCGCTGAACTACCTGGTGATCAGCTGCCTGCAGCGGTATCACAAGTACTTCGGCGACGAGCTCACCGTGGAGTACCCGACGGGATCGGGCGAGCAGTGGACGCTTGACGAGATCGCCGACGACCTGCGGGGCAGGCTGATCTCCATCTTCACCCGCGGCCCGGACGGGCGGCGGCCCTGCTTCGGCTGGCAGGACCGGCTGCAGCACGACCCGCGCTGGCGGGACAACATCGCCTTCAACGAGTACTTCCACGGCGATAACGGCGCCGGGCTCGGTGCCAGCCACCAGACCGGCTGGACGGGGCTGATCGCCGACATCATCCGCCGCCGCCACGGCGCGGCCCCCGAGACGGTCGACCTGATCGGCAGCCTGCTGTACCCGGAGGAGTTCGGATGACCAGCCCCGCCGGCACCGCGCCGGCGGGCAAGGCGGCCCCCGGCGACGGTGCGGTGCTCGGGGCGACGCCGCGTGACGGCGGCACGAACTTCGCGGTCGCCTCGACGATCGCCGAGGAGGTCACCCTCTGCCTGTTCGGCGCCGACGGCGCGGAGACCCGGCTGCCGCTCGGGGGCTACGACGCGGGCGTCTGGCACGGCTTCGTGCCGGGCGCTGGCCCGGGCCAGGCGTACGGCTACCGCGTCCGCGGCCCGTTCGAGCCGCGCCGCGGACTGCGCTGCAATCCGAACAAGCTGCTGCTCGACCCCTACGCCCGCGCCTTGTCCGGCAGCGTGACCTACGGCCCCGAGCTGCTCGGGCACGACCCGGGCAACCCGGATGAGCCAAGCGGCAGCGACTCGAGCGGCCACGTGCCGAAGGCGGTCGTGATCGACTCCGGCTACGACTGGGACGGCGACACCAAGCCGGGCACGCCGCACGCCGACACGATCATCTACGAAACCCACGTCAGGGGCTTTACGATGCGCCACCCCGGCATCCCGCCCGGGCTGCGCGGGACGTACGCGGGGATGGCGCACGACGCCGCGACCTGCTACCTGCAGGAGCTCGGGATCACCGCGGTGGAGCTGCTGCCCGTGCACGAGTACGTGACCGAGGAGTTCCTGCTCGACCGCGGCCTGACCAACTACTGGGGCTACAACACGATCGGCTTCTTCGCGCCGCACCGCGGCTACGCGGCGGCGACCGATCCCGCGGCCCAGGTGAGCGAGTTCAAGGACATGGTGAAGGCGCTGCACCGGGCGGGCATCGAGGTCATCCTCGACGTCGTCTTCAACCACACGGCGGAGGGCAGCCAGGGCGGCCCCACGCTCAGCTTCCGCGGCCTGGACAATCCCGCCTACTACCGGCTGGTCCAGGGCGACCCGGGCAGGTACTACGACACGACGGGCACAGGGAACTCGCTGAACGCGGGCCACCCGATGACGCTCCGCCTCATCATGGACAGCCTGCGGTACTGGCTGTCCGAGATGCGCGTCGACGGCTTCCGGTTCGACCTCGCGGCCACCCTGGCCCGCCAGGACGGCGGCTTCGACCAGCTCTCGGCCTTCTTCGACCTGATCGCGCAGGATCCCGTCGTGTCGCAGGCGAAGCTGATCGCCGAGCCGTGGGACGTCGGCGAGTCCGACAGCTACGACCTCGGCCGGTTCCCGGCCCAGTGGCGGGAGTGGAACGGCCGGTACCGCGACTGCATGCGCGACTTCTGGCGCAGCCAGGACACCGGCGTGGCCGAGTTCGCCACCCGGTTCAGCGGGTCCTCCGACCTGTACGGGGCCGGCCGCCGCCGCCCGACCGCGTCGGTTAACCTGATCACCGTCCACGACGGGTTCACGCTCAGGGACCTGGTCTCCTACGACGCCAAGCACAACGAGGCCAACCGCGAGGGCAACAGGGACGGCAACGACGACAACCGGTCCTGGAACTGCGGCACCGAGGGACCGACGGCCGACCCGGACATCGGCGAACTGCGCGGACGCCAGTCCCGCGCGCTGCTCACCACCCTGCTGCTGTCGTTCGGCATGCCGCTGTTGCTCGGCGGCGACGAGTCCGGCCGCACCCAGCTCGGGAACAACAACGCCTACTGCCAGGACAACGAGATCTCCTGGCTCGACTGGGCAGCCGCCGACGCCGGGCTGCGCGACTACGCCAGGCGGCTGATCGCGTTCCGCCACGCGCACCCGGTGTTCCGCCGCGCCAAGTTCCTGACCGGCGCCGAGACGGCCGAGCTCGGCTGGTATTCCCCCGCGGGCACGCCGGTGACGGAGTCCGAGTGGGCGGACCCGGCCGCCCACGCCATCGCGGTCTACCTGGACGGCTCGGACGACCCCGACGAAGCCCCGGACGGCACGCCCATGCTGGACGACGACTTCCTTGTCCTGGTCAACGCCTGGTGGGAGTCGGTCATCTTCACGCTGCCGCCGCTGCGCCAGGACCAGGAATGGCTGACCGACCTGGACAGCTACGACCCCGCCGTGCCAGCAGGCGGCCAGCCCCGCCACGCCGGCGACCAGGTAACGGTCCGCCCGCGCAGCCTGACCGTACTTCGCGCACCCCGAGTCTTATCCCGAACGGTCCCCGCCGGCTGTCAGCGTGTGAGCTCTTTCTCCCTGGAGGTCCCGGCCTCCGCGGCGGGCGCCTGCCGGGGGAGGACCACGACAGGGAGCGTGGTGCGCGTAAGCGGCCGGTGCGGCCACTGTGGTGTGCCGAGGTCGGGCTCTTCCCGACATGGATGACTACACGTGTGGCACGCCCCGGCCGCGGCTCGCCGCCGCCTGACCGTCGCGGCAGTTACCACGATAGCGCCCGCGGCCACGCCCGCCACGCCGAGCGCGATCACGATGGTCGTGAGCAGGCCCGCGGCCGCGAACGCGTGCCCGGCGCCGTGCGGCAGGGCAAGACAACCGACGATAAGCAGCGCCACGATCGCGGCGGTTCTCGGGGCGTAGCAGCGCAAGGCGGTCTCTCTTCCCGCTAACGATCCGGTTCATCGCGGAGCGTAGCAGCAGCGAGCGCCCCGGCCAGCAGCACCAGGCCGGCGGCCAGGTACAGCGCCGCGTGCAGCCCGGAGCCGAAGGCGCCGTCCGCGGCCCCGAACAGCTCGTCGATGATCTTCTTGTACGCGGCGTAGGCGGCTGGCACCTGCGTCTGCCCGGTCTCGATGGCCTGGATGATGACCGACTTGTAAAACAGCGGAACGCCGAGGCGCTGCAGTTCGCCGCTGAGGTCGGCGTTCAGCCGGCTGGAGACGAGCGCGCCGAGGATCGCCACGCCGGTCACGGCCCCCATCTCGCGGCTCGTGTTCACCGACGACGCGGCCATGCCCGACCGCTGCGGCGGCACTGCCCCGAGCGCGGCCGAGGTGACCGGCGTCACCGTGATTCCGATGCCGATCCCGGCGAGCGCGAGCGACAGGGCCAGCCCCGCGTAGGGTGGGTGCGGGCTGATGATCGCGTTGGTGATCAGCAGCCCCGCGCCGAACAGCAGGCAGCCGGTCGTGATCGGCCAGCGCGGCCCTACGGCCCCGGTCCAGTTCCCGGTCAGCAGCGAGGCCAGGATCATGAGCACCGTCATCGGCAGGAACACCAGGGCGATCGTGTACCCGGAGTCGCCGACGACCTCGACCAGGTACAGCGCGGTGAAGAAGAAGATCGCGAACGTCGCGAAATACACGCAGAACGCGGCGATGTTCGGCACCGTGAACTGCGGCGTCCGGAAGTACCGCAGGTCGAGCAGCGGGTTGGGGGCGCGCCGCTCCCACAGGCAGAACGCCGCCGCGAGCGCCGCCGCGGCGCAGAGCAGCGCGATCACGACCGGTGCGGCGAAGCCGGCCGCCTCGGCGTCGATGATCGCGAACACGAAGGTGGCCAGCGCGCCCGCGCCGAGCAGCGTGCCCGCGGCGTCCACCCGCGCCGCGGTCGGGTCGGCGCTCTCCGGTACGACGACGGTGGCGATGACCAGCGCGGCGAGGCCGAACGCGAGGTTGAACCAGAAGATCCCGCGCCAGCTCCACACCCCGATGATCGCGCCGCCGATCACCGGCCCGAGCGCCAGCGCCATTCCTGAGACCGCCGCCCAGACGCCGACGGCCCTGGCGCGGGCGCGCTCGCCCACGTAGATGTGCCGCAGCACCGACAGGGTGCCCGGCTCGCTGGCCGCCGCGCCGAGCCCCATCACGGCGCGGCCGGCGATCAGCACCTGCGGATTGGGGGCGAGCGCGCACAGCACGGACCCGGCGCAGAACACGCCGGCGCCGGTCAGCATGACCGCCTTGCGGCCGAGCTCGTCGCCGATCATGCCGCAGGCGAGCATGATGCTGGCGAACGTGAGCGCGTACGCGCCCACAACCCACTGCAGGTCGGTGACCCCGGCGTGCAGGTCGGTCTGGATGGCGCCAAGCGCCACCGAGACGACCGTGTTGTCGAGGAAGGTCAGGAAGAGCAGCGTGCACAGCGCCGCGAGCGCGAGGGAACTCGCGCCCGGGCGCGCGCCTGCCGCCTCAACGGTCGCGCTGCCGGCCCGGCGGCCGGCCGGCAGCGGACCCGTCAGCTTGCCGAACTGCACACCGATGGCGCTTTCCCGTTGTTCTCGAGGGCGAGCAGGGCGCAGAGGCTGCTGTCACTTACCTTCCAGACGCCGTCCTCGTACAGCGCGGTGCCCGTCTGCGCGGGAATCGGCGCGGGCTGCCCGCCGAGCAGCACCTCGTACTTGACGGTGGCCTGGGTGGGCGACGTCAGCGTCACCGAGGTGACCTTGGCCGACGCCTCCGAGCCGAGGCCGCTGGACAGGGAGGTGACGACCGAGGCGAACGTCTGGCCGTTCTGGAGCAGCTCGAGCCTCTTGGAGTTGGAGGTCGACGCGCTGAAGAACGCCTCCCAGTTGGACGTGATCGTCGCGATCGTCGCGGCCGTGCTGGCCGGCGTCGCGCTCGCGGACGGGGTGGTGGAGCTAGGTGAACTGCTGGAGCAGGCTGTTATCGCAACGGCGAGCGCCAGGCCAAGCGCCGGAGCCAGGATGATCCGGCGAGCCATACCATGGAATCGCATTTGTTGCGCCTCCCTCGGTCTCGGTCGGATGTGTATCGGAATGAGCATCTTCTCGACCGATATCTTCTCCCAGTCGGCCGTTTCGTATACGGCGGCATGTCGCGATCGCCGACACGCGCGTCAGTTCGCGAGTGCGCCCGTGTCTGCTGTGACGTGATGCTTCACGTGAAACGTGCGCTTACCGGGTCTTGCGCATGTACAAGTGCACGGCGAGCGGGGCGAAGACCACGAGCATCGCGAGCGACCAGCAGACCACCGCAAGCTCGGCGTGCTGCGCCGGCCACGCGGCGACATCGGCCGCCGGGTTCGGATTGCCGAACAGCTGGCGGCACGCGGCGGCCAGCGAGGACATCGGGTTCCATTCCGCGACCGGCTGCAGCCAGCCCGGCATGCTCTGCGTCGGCACGAAGGCACTGGAGATGAACGTCAACGGCAGGAAGATGATGAAGCCCGTCTGCTGCGCGGCTTCCGGGCTGCGCAGCACCATGCCGAGGCAGACCCCCGCCCAGGTGAACGCGTAGCCGAACAGCAGCGCGAGCGCGAACGCCTCGATCGCGTCGCCGGCGCCGGTGTGGATTCGCCAGCCGATCGCGAGCCCGACGGCCGCGACCATGGCGGCCCCGATCAGCTGGGTGAGCAGGTCGGCGATCGTCCGCGCCGTCAGCACGGCCGCGCGCGACATCGGCAGCGAGCGGAACCGGTCGATCAGCCCGGTGGACATGTCGGACACGACCGCGACCGCGGTGCCTGGCGCCGTCTGCGCCAGCCCCATGCCGAGCATGCCGCCGATGAGGTACTCGTGGTAGCTCCCGCCGCCGACGCCAATCGCGCCGCCGAACACGTAGGCGAACATCAGCACGAAAAGCACCGGCTGTATGGTCACGTCGGAGAGCGTCTCCGGCTCATTCCTTATCCGGGCGATGCTGCGCTTGGTCAGCACCCATACGTCGCTCAGGAACTGGGGGAACAGTCCTCGCCCGGTGGTCAGGTCCGCGGCGGACAGCGTGGTCATGCGGCTTCTCCTTCCGCCTTGTGCCCGGTCAGCGTGAGGAACACATCGTCAAGCGACGCGGTGCGCACGGATATGTCGCTGACCGTCACGTTCATCGCGTCGAGCGCGCGCAGCACGTCGGTGGCCAGCCCGTCGGCCGCGGCGACGGGGACCTCGAGCAGGAGGCCCGTTTCGTTCGCGATCACGGGGCCGGTGGCGAACGGCTTGAGCGCGGCGGCGGCCGCCTGCGTGTCGGTGCCCGGGGCCAGCGTCAGCGCGACGCGCTGGCCGCCGACAGAGGATTTGAGCTCGGCCGGCGTGCCCGCTGCGATGACCCGCCCGCCGTCCATGACCGCGATGCGGTCGGCCAGCTGGTCGGCTTCGTCCAGGTACTGCGTGGTCAGCAGCAGCGTGGTGCCATCCGCGGCGAGTTGGCGGACGATGCTCCACATCAGCGCGCGGGCCGCCGGGTCAAGACCGGTGGTCGGCTCGTCAAGGAACAGCACCGCCGGGTGCCCGAGCAGGCTCGCGGCCAGGTCGAGTCGGCGCCGCATGCCGCCGGAGTACGTCTTGACCGCCCGGGTGGCCGCGTCGGCCAGGCCGAAGCGGGCCAGCAGGTCGTCGGCGCGGCGCCGTGCCGCCTTCGCGGTCAGCCTGCTGAGCTGGCCGATCATGACCAGGTTCGCCCGCCCGGACAGGTACTCGTCCAGCGCCGCGTACTGGCCGGTGAGCCCGATGGCCTTGCGGACCGCGGCGGCGTGCGCCACCACGTCGTGCCCCACGATGCGTGCCTGGCCGGCGTCCGGCTTGACCAGCGTGGCGAGCACGCGGACCGCCGTGGTCTTCCCCGCGCCGTTCGGGCCGAGCAGGCCGTAGACGGTGCCCGGCGCCACCGTCAGGTCCAGCCCGGACAGCGCCCTCGCCTTCCCGAACTGCTTGACAAGCCCGCGCGCCTCGATGGCGGGCGCCTCGGGACGTCCCATTAGGTCCTCCCTCGCTCTCGTACGCCGTACTATGTCGTACGCCGTACGATAGCAGTACGGTGTACGAGAGGCAATGCTTTACCGGGAGCGGCCGGCACCGGGAGAGGAGGAGCGGTGCGCGAAGGCGAGGACGACGACGTGTTCCTGCCGCTGCGCCCGCTGCTCGGGGGCACTCCGCGGGACAGGCGCGAGTACGAGCGCGAGCAGCGGCGCGAGCAGTGGAAGGCCGAGTTCGCCGGCCGGCACCGCGAGCGCGGCCGGCCGGCCCGGGGGACATCCGGGCTCAGCCTGGCCGACATCGTCGGCACCGCGATCACCGTCGCGGACGCCGAGGGAACCGAGGCGGTCAGCATGCGGCGGATCGCCCGCGAGCTGCGGGTGGGCGCCATGTCGCTGTACTGGTACGTCTCGTCCAAGGACGAGATGTACCAGCTGATGCTGGAAAAGGTGCAGGCCGAGAGCCAGGCGCCGGAGCCGACCGGGGACTGGCGGGCGGACGTGCGGACGTACGCGCGCAACGCCAGGGCGGCCCTGCTGCGGCACCCGTGGGCCATCGACTTCCTCGGTCACGGCCCGCCTTCCGGGCCGAACGACGCGCGCAACGCCGAGCGGATGATCGCGGCGTTCGACGGGCTCGGCCTCGACCTGACCACGATCACGTACGCCACGGTGACGATCGGCACCTACGTTCTCGGCGCGGTCCTGCGCGAGGTGCAGGAGATCCGCTGGCACAGCGCCACCGGTCGGGCCAGGCAGGGCTGGAGCCAGGCGGACATCGCCGCGTTCCTCGACGAGCTCGACCGGCGGATCAGGCAGTCCGGGCGCTACCCGCACATCGTGCGGCTCTTCGACGAGGGCATCGACCCGGACTCACCGCGGACCAGGAAGGAGCGGTTCGAGTTCGGCCTCGACTGCGTGCTCGACGGCATCGCCGCCAGGTTCAGGGCCTGACCGCCGCGCACCGAGCCTGCCCCGCGCTACCACCGGAAGTGCACGAACAGCCGGCCGAAGTTCTTGGAGTCCTTCTCCACCCGGTGGTACAGCGGCCTGATGTCCTTGCGCTCAAGGAACCTCAGCACATGCTTCTTGAGCTGGCCGGAACCCTTGCCGGGGATGATCTCGATCAGCGGCGCCTTCTTCGCGACCGCCTCGTCGAAGACCCGCTGCAGCGCCCGCTCGATCTCGTCGCCCTGGTTGTAGATGTCGTGCAGGTCCAGCTTCAGCTTCACCCACTCAGGCTACGCCGGCGCCCGCCGCGGCGGCGCGCGTCACATCACGCCGGGCAGCGCCGGTCCCTCCAGGGCCGGCTCGCCGTACGGCCACAGCAGTGCGATGATCTTGGCCGCGGTCTTCGCGGGCTCGCCCTCGGCGAGCACGGTCTGCACTCGCTCGTCCGGCTCGGGCGGCTCCAGGGCGTCCAGCTGGCTTTCCATGAGCTGCTGCGGGAAGAAGTGCCCGGGCCTGGTTGTCAGCCGCCGCACCAGCACGTCCCTGCTGACCTGAAGGAAAACCATCGTGGCCTGCGGGCGCCCGCAAAGCAGCACGTCCCGGTAGGCCCGCTTCAGGGCCGAACAGGCGACCACGCCGGACTGCCGCGCCGCGATCCGCTCGTCCATCCAGTCGCCGATCGCGTGCAGCCACGGCCATCGGTCCTCGTCGGTGAGCGGGACGCCAGCGTGCATCTTGGCCACGTTCGCGTCCGGATGGAAGTTGTCGGCGTCCGCGAAACGCCAGCGCAGCCGTCCCGCGAGCAGCGCTCCGACGGTCGACTTGCCGCTGCCGGCCACTCCCCCCACGATGAGAATCACGGGCCGGAGTCTAGTCCCCGGCCTGCGGGGCGCCGAGCACGGCGGGTAACGAGACGCGGCAGCGCGGAGTTAGCTCAGACAGCGGCCGCGCAAGGAAAATGGCCCGCGGGCTCTTAACGTTGGGAGCGTCACCTGGTCTGCCCGCGGGCCGCCTTCATAAGGCTTAACGCGCCCGGCGCGCCGCCGGTTCAATCGGCGTGCCGAAAATCTCTATCGGACTACAGCGCCCACCGCGACGGCGGCGAACAGCAGCGTCAGGTAGACCAGCGACAGGTGAAACAGCCGCATGGTGACCGGCCTGTCTTCGCTGGCGCCGCCTCGTGCGGCGTGGTACAGGCGGTGCACCTCGGACAGGAACACGGCGCCGAGAACGGCCGCGACCCCGCCGTACACCGGCCCGGCCCAGCGCCAGAGCGCGAGCGAGGCCGCCACCATGAGCCAGCTGTCGACCACCGACTCCGCGAGCACGCGGCGCACGGGGGCGACCACGGGGAGCATCGGGATGCCCGCGCTGCGGTAGTCGTCGCGGTACTTGATCGCCAGTGCCCAGAAGTGCGGCGGCTGCCAGAAGAACACCACCGCGAACAGCAGCAGGCTGGCCACGGACAGCGATCCCCTGGCCGCCGCCCAGGCGATCAGCACCGGCGCCGCACCGCACACCCCGCCCCACAGGGTCGACTGCGCGGTATGCCGCTTGAGCAGCATCGTGTAGATCACGACGTAATACAGGATCGCCGCCAGCGTCAGCCCGGCCGCGAGCAGGTTCGTGGTCACCGCGAACAGCGTGACGGAGACCACGCCGAGCACGATGCCGAAGGCCAGGGCCGCCCGCGGCGCGACGGTGTGCGTGACCAGCGGCCTGCCGCTGGTCCGGCGCATGAGCTCGTCGATGTCCCTGTCGATGTAGCAGTTCAGCGCGTTGGCACTGCCCGCCGCCAGGGCGCCTCCGATGACCACGACGGCCGTCACGAGCAGCGAGGGCAGTCCCCGGTAGGCGAGGAACAGCGTCGGCACCGCGGTAATGAGCAGCAGCTCGACGATCCGCGGCTTGCAGAGCGCCAGGTACGCGCCCAGCGTGGCGCCCAGCCGCGCCGGCTGTCGCGGCCGCTGCTCCGCGGCGTCAGCTCGGCGATGGAGGTTGACGACGCTCACCTGGGATAAGACCACCTTCCGGCCCCGCGGAAGGCCGGGCACCGCATTGAGACTACACGGCGTCGTAGCCTGCCGGCGCGCGAGCCTGGCGGCAGGGGAGGCGCCACGGTGCGTTCGGAACAGTCCTGGCGGGGAACCTCAGAGGACAGGAGCTGACTTACGGGGGGCGATGGGTGACGGCGCGTGGCGTGCCGGTCTCGACGTACCGGCTGCAGCTGACCCCTGACTTCGGGTTCGGCGAGGCGGCGGAGGCCGCCGGCTACCTCGCGGACCTGGGCGTCACGCACGCGTACCTGTCGCCGGTGCTCGAGGCGGTGCCCGGGTCGCGGCACGGCTACGACGTCACCGACCACTCGCGGATCCGCGGCGAGCTGGGCGGGGAAGACGGCTTCCGCTCGCTGGCGGCGCGGCTGCGGGCGGCCGGCCTGGGCATCGTCCTCGACATCGTGCCCAACCACATGGCGGTCCCCAAGCGGCTGTCACTGAACCGGCAGCTGTGGACGGTGCTGCGGGACGGGCCGGAGGCGGACTGCGCGCACTGGTTCGACGTCGACTGGGCGGCGGGCGACGGGCGGATGGTGCTGCCGGTCCTCGGCGGGCCCGTCGACTCGTGCCTGCCCGACCTCGCGGTAGATCCGCGCGGCGGGGACCCCGTCGACGGCGAGCCGGTGCTGCGCTATTTCGAGCAGGAGCTGCCGCTGGCTCCGGGAACCGCCGGGCTGCCGCTGGCCGACCTGCTCGACGCCCAGCACTACCGGCTCGCGTACTGGCGGGACGTGGCGGAGCTGAACTGGCGGCGGTTCTTCGACGTCACTCGCCTGATCGGGATTCGCGTCGAGGACCCAGGCGTGTTCGCCGCGACCCACGAGGTGATCCTCGGGCTTGTCGCCGACGGCCTCGTGGACGCGCTGCGGGTAGACCACCCGGACGGGCTCGCCGACCCCCGCGGCTACCTGCGGCGGCTGGCCGCCGAGACCGGCGGGTCATGGGTCGTCGCGGAGAAGATCCTCGCGGTCGGGGAACGGCTGCCGGACGACTGGCCGTGCGCGGGCACGACCGGCTACGACGCGCTCCGGCTGGCCGACGGGCTGTTCGTTGACCCGGACGGCGCGGGCGGCCTCCTTGAGCAGTACGCGCGGTTCGCCGGCCAGGTGCTGCCGTTCGCCGAGGTCGCCTACGCCGCCAAGCACGAGATCGCGCGCGGTGCGCTGGCTCCGGAACTGGCCCGGCTTGCCCGGCTGCTGTGCGAGCTGCGCCCGGACGCGACCGCCGAGGACGCGCGGCAGGTGCTGGGGGAAGTGCTCGCGGCCTTCGGGGTGTACCGGGCATACGTGGCGCCTGGCGAGCCGCCGCCTGACGCGTCGGAGGCGGCGGTGCGGTCCGCGGTGTCGGCGGCCTCGGGGCGGCTGCGGCAAGCGCTGCACGCCCTGGCCGTGGCCGCGGGCGACCTGGCGCTCGGCCGCGGCGCGGCGGCGGGGGAGCCCGCGGCCGCCGAGTTCGTGGTCCGGTTCCAGCAGACGACGGGACCGGTGCTCGCCAAGGGGATCGAGGACACCGCATGCTACCGCTGGCCCAGGCTGATCTCGCTGAACGAGGTGGGCGGGAGCCCCGACAGGTTCGGCGTCCGGCCGGATGAGTTCCACGCGCAGGCCGGCCGGCTGGCCGCCGACTGGCCGGCCACGATGACCACGCTGTCCACCCACGACACCAAGCGCGAGGAGGACGTCCGCGCCCGGCTGGCGGTCCTCGCCGAGCAGCCCGCGGCATGGGGGCGGCAAGTCGCGCGGTGGCATGACCGCGCGGCCCGTCTTGGCGGCCCCCCCGTGGACCCGGACACCGAGTACATGCTCTGGCAGACCCTGGTGGGCGCCTGGCCCATCGGCGGCAAGCGGCTCGCGGGATACCTGGAAAAGGCGATCCGCGAGGCGAAGACGCGGACCTCCTGGACCAGCCCCGACCCCGAATACGAGGCGGCGGTGCAGGGCCTGGCCGCCGCCATCCTCGCCGACGCCACGCTGGCCGAGTCAATCGGGGCGTTCGTCGCCCGTATCGGTCCCGACGCGATGGCGAACTCGCTCGGCACCAAGCTGGTCCAGCTCACCATGCCGGGCACGGCCGACGTGTACAACGGGTGCGAGCTTGGCGGGTTCTACCTGGTCGACCCGGACAACCGGCGCCCGGTGGACTTCGCCCGCGGCCGCTCGCTGCTCGCTGTCCTCGACGCGGCCGCCCAGGACGCGGCCAGCCCGGACGCGGGCGGCCTGGACGCGGGCGGCCGCGATGCGGGCGGGTGGCCTGACGCCGGTGCGGGGCTCGACGCCGCCAAGCTGCTGGTCACGTCCCGGGCCCTGCGGCTGCGCCGCGACCACCCCGGCTGGTTCGCCGGGAGCTACCTGCCGCTGACCGCGGCCGGCGCCGCGGCGGGCCACGCGGTGGCCTTCGCCCGCGGCGGCCGCGCGGTCACGGTGGCGACCCGGCTGCCGGCCGGCCTGCGGAACCGCGGCGGCTGGGCCGGCACGGTCCTGACGCTCCCGACCCCGGCTGCCGCGTGGGTGGACGTGCTCACCGGCAGCACCTATCACACGGCCACGGTGCCGCTCGCCGCGCTCACGCGCCGGCTGCCCGTGGCGCTGCTTGTCCCGGAGGCGCGGTGACAGTCTTCAGCGTGTGGGCCCCGGACGCCAGCCAGGCCGAGCTGGAAGTCGCCGGGCGGCGCTACCCCATGCGACGGGGCGGCCGGCCTGGCTGGTGGCAGGCGGGGGTGCCAGCGCCCCCGGGGACGGACTACGCGTTCTGGCTCGACGGCGACGGGCCGCTGGCGGACCCGAGATCGCCGTGGCAGCCGTACGGCCCGGCCGGCGCGAGCCGGACCTACAACCATGCCGCCTTCGCCTGGACCGACTCCGGGTGGCGCGGCGTGCCGCTGCACGGGGCGGTCGTCTACGAGCTGCACGTGGGCACGTTCACGGCCGAGGGGACCCTGGACGCCGCGATCGGGCGCCTGGATTACCTCGCCGGCCTGGGCGTCACGATCGTCGAGATCATGCCCGTCGCGGCCTTCCCCGGTCAGCACGGCTGGGGGTACGACGGGATCGGCCTGTGGGCGGTCCACGACCCCTACGGCGGGCCCGACGCGCTGAAGCGGTTCGTGGACGCGTGTCACCGCCGGAGCCTGGGCGTCTTCCTCGACGTGGTCTACAACCACGCCGGGCCGGGCAACCGGCTCGCGGAGTTCGGGCCATACTTCACGTCCGCGTACCTGACGCCGTGGGGTCCCGCGGTGAACCTGGACCAGGCGGGCTCCGACGAGGTGCGCGCCTTCGTGGTGGGCAACGCGCTGACCTGGCTGCGCGACTACCACATCGACGGGCTGCGCCTTGACGCGGTGCACGCGCTCGAAGACCACCGGGCCGTGCACATCCTGGAGGAGCTGGCCGCCGCGGCGGACGCGCTCGCCGCCTCGGTCGGCCGGTCGATGGTCCTCGTGGCGGAAAGCGACCGCAACGACCCGCGGCTCATCACCTCGCGGGAGGCCGGCGGGTACGGGGTGACGGCGCAGTGGAGCGACGACTTCCACCACGCGGTGCACTGCCTGGTGACGGGGGAGCGGCAGGGGTACTACGGCGACTTCGGGGCCGTATCGGCGGTCGCTAAGACGCTGACCAGGGCGTATTTTCACGATGGCACGTGGTCGTCGTTCCGCGGCCGCACCCACGGCCGTCCTGTTGACGTGCTGACGGTCCCCGCCTACCGGTTCGTCGTCTTCCTGCAGGACCACGACCAGGTCGGCAACCGGGCCGTCGGCGATCGCATCGCCGCCACGCTGGCAGGTCATTCGCTGCGGGGCGGGCTGCTGCGGGTGGCCTCAGGCCTGGTGCTCACGTCCCCGTTCACCCCGATGTTGTTCATGGGCGAGGAATGGGGCGCCGACACGCCGTGGCAGTTCTTCACCGACCACACCGACCCGTCTCTGGCCAAGGCCGTCAGCGCGGGCCGCAAGGCCGAGTTCGCGGCGCACGGCTGGGGACCCGCCGAGATCCCCGACCCGCAGGACAAGGAGACATTCCTGCGCTCCAAGCTGGACTGGAGCCAGCAGGAGCGGGAGCCGTACCGCTCGCTCCTCGACTGGTACCGGTCGCTGCTCGCGCTGCGCCGCGCCCGGCCGGACCTGACCGATCCGCGCCTGGATCACGTGCACGCGGAATACGACGAGCAGGCCCGCTGGCTGCTGGTCACCCGCGGCCAGCTCCGCGTCGCGGCCAACCTGGGCGCGTCGGCCGCGAGCCTCCCGCTCGCCCCGGGGGGTCCCGCGACCCTGCTGCTGGCCTCCGAACCGGATATAACGGTTAAATCAGACAGGATCTCCCTGCCCCCGGCTTCCTTCGCGGTGGTAGACACTGCGCATTCGTGACGACCAGGCGGCACATAGGATACGAGCCGCTTGCAGAAACCGTACAAAACGGGCAGAAAACATGCGGGATGTATCCTAAGTGGCCGATGCCGAGCAGGACGCGTGACCCCCTCGTGCTGGCGGGCTGAGGGAAGCGTGCGAAAGAATGTGGGGCGTGCCACTTCGCGTTGTCCCGGTGGCATATAGGTGGGTAGTAGGCATCAGACGACGTTGTCAAGGAGGCTGGCGATGCCACAGATCTACCACTCCGATGTCATCGGCTCGCTGTTGCGGCCGAGGTACCTGACGCAGGCCCGCGACAAGTTCGCGTCCGGCGAGCTCAG
>JASHPP010000312.1 GCA_030038035.1 Trebonia sp. | reverse complement strand
TCGGCGGCCCCGCCGGGCGGCGCGCGGCGGCGCGCGGGATCCTCACCGTCGCCGTCACGTCGGCCGCGGTGAACCTCGGGGTCAAGTCCGTGTACCCGCGGCGGCGTCCCGACCGCGCCGGGGCCGGCGTCCCGCCGGGCAGGCAGGTTCCCATGCCGTCGTCCCGGTCGTTCCCGTCCGGGCACTCGGCGTCGGGGTTCGCCTTCGCCGCCTCCGTCGGCCGTGACCTGCCCGCGCTCGCGCTGCCGCTGCGGCTGCTGGCCGGCGCGGTGGCGTACTCCCGCGTGCACACCGGCGTGCACTACCCCGGCGACGCCCTGTTCGGCTCGATCGTCGGGGCCGGCGTCGCCGAGGTGGTCGCCGCGCCGGCCGGGCGCGTCCTCGCCAGGGCCGGGCTCTTACCTGACCCGCTCGGCGAGGTCCACGACACCGGGCAGCATCAGCAGCCGGGCGGCGGGCGGCGCCTGGATGCCCTCGCGCAGCGTCCAGTGATCCAGGTAGACGCCGGCCGGCAGCCAGTACTCGTCCGCCGCCAGCATGACGGTGACCTGGCTGTCGGTCACCCAGCCGGGCAGCGCGCCGTCGCGCGGGACGGGCATGCTGCCGGCGAGCACCTCGCAGACGATGCCCGCGGCCGGCTGCTGCAGGCATGCCCCGAACGATGCCGCGCCGGAATCGGGTGTGCACCAACATGGCCAGCTCCCTGCGAGGGTCGGTGACCGCGGTCACCGCGGGCGGTTGCACGACAAATGCTGCCGGATGGTGCAGGGCAAAGACATCGGTCAGCTGACGGATATCCGGCGCGCTTGTCAAACCGCGGGCCTCACCACATAATCGGGTCCGGGCAGCGGACTCACCTAGCAGAATGGAGCAGTGACGGTGGAGGTCTCACTCGAAGGCAAGGTCGCGCTCGTCACCGGTGTCGGACCCAACATCGGCAGCGGCATCGCGCTAGCCCTGTCGAAGTATGGGGCCAAGGTCGCCTGCAACGATGTCGACGAGGCGGCGATCAAGGCGTGCATCGCCCGGATCGAGCGCAACGGCGGCGAGGCGATCGCCGCGCCCGGTGACGTGACGGACGAGGCCGCGGTGCAGGGCTACATCGGCACGGTGCTCGAGCGGTGGGGCCGGATCGACATCCTGGTGAACAACGCCGCGCTGCTCGGCGGCAGGGGCGTGCTCGACGAGAGCGCGGCGGACTTCGAGCGGGCGGTGCGGGTGTCGGCCCTGGGGAACTTCCTCAACACCAAGCATGTCGCCAGGGCGATGGCCGAGCGCGGCATCAAGGGCTCGATCGTCTGCATCTCCTCGTCCAACGGGTGGTCGGGAACCTCCGGCGTCATCGCGTACGCGTTCCACAAGGGCGGTGTCAACAACTTCGTGCGGGCCGCCGCGATGGACCTGGCCCCGTACGGCATCCGGGTGAACAGCTTCACCCCGACCGCACCCAACCCGGACAACCCGGAACTGCTCGCCGAGCGGGCCAAGGCCGGCCTCGGCCCTGGCGGGATCCTGCAGGGCGGGCCGCGCGGCGGGCTTGGCGGTCCGACCGGCAACGAGCCGTGGCGCCGGCCGAGCCGGTGGACAGGACAGCGGTCCCCGATGGTCCCGATGGGCACGACCGGCACCCCGACCGACATCGGTCACGCGGTCGCGTGGCTGTGCTCCGACTACGCCCGCCTGATCACGGGCACCGACCTGGTCGTCGACGGGGGCGCGCGGGCGAAGAACTTCGCCTACGCGCCTGCCGAGGCGTCGGAGCTGGCCGGCCCGCTGCCGCTGATCGTCCTGGACGAGACGCCCGGCTGATCCGGGGGTGCGGGGGGGCCACGTGGCACGAGTAGAACGTCGGGTCCAGCTGTGGGGCTGGGTGACCCGGCGCCAGGCGCCGGTCGCGCGGATGAGCGAGTCCGACGTGATCGCCATGCAGCGCCGGCGTGTCCCGAGCAACTTCGTGACCGACTGGCTCTTCGGCGCCCGCGTGCCGGGAACCGAGGTGAGCGACAGGACCATCCCCGGCCCGGACGGCGACATCCCGGTGCGGGTGTACCGTCCCGGCCGCGCCGCTCCCGGCCCGCGCCCGCTCGTCGTCTACTTCCACGGCGGCGGCTTCGTCTTCGGCGACCTGCGCATGGGGGACTGGCTGTGCAGCTGCGTCGCCAGCCGGGTCGGCGCCGTGGTGGTGTCGGCGGCCTACCGGCTGGCGCCGGCGCACCGCTTCCCCGCCGCGGTGCGGGACTGCTACGCGGCCCTTGCCTGGGCGGCGGGCAGCGCCGCCGAGCTCGGCGCGGGCGGGCCGGTCGCGGTGATGGGGGAGAGCGCGGGCGGCACGCTGTCGGCGGTGACCTGCCTGGTCGCCCGCGAGCGCGGCGGGCCGGCGATCAGCCACCAGGCGCTGATCTACCCGGCCACGGACATGACGAAGGCCGCCGCGCCCGCCCAGGACAGGGCCGGCGCGCTGTTCCTGTCGAACGACGAGATGGCCGCCTACCGGCGGATGTACCTCGGCCCTGACGGGGATCCCGGCCACCCCTGGGCATCGCCGCTGCTCGCCGCCGACCACCGCGGCCTGCCGCCGGCGCTGATCCAGGTGGCCGAGCACGACCCGCTGCGCGCGGACGGCGTGCGCTACGCGGCGGCGCTGCGGGCCGCAGGGGTGAGCGTGCGGCTGACCGAGTACGTCGGCGTGCCGCACGGCTTCATCAACTTCCCCGGCCTGTGCCGCAGCGCGCAGCAGGCGGTGGCAGAACTATGCGCTGAGCAGACGGGCGCGCTCGTTCCGGCTAACGAAGTCGTGCAATGAAGCTGACCAGCCGCCTCTTGCAGCGCCTCATGCGGCTCGACCCGCCGTTGACCCGCGACCTGGCCGTCCAGCGGGACCTGCGGGTGCCGATGCCGGACGGGGCCGTGCTGCTCGCGGACCGGTGGGCGCCGCGGGCCGCCGGCCAGGCGCTGCCGCTCGCCCTGCTGCGCAGCCCGTACGGCAGGAAAGGGCTGATCGCGGCGGGCATGGCGCGGCCGCTGGCCGAGCGCGGGTTCCAGGTGCTGATCCAGAGCACCCGGGGCACGTTCGGGTCGGGCGGGACGTTCGACCCGATGCGCGCGGAGCGGGAGGACGGCCTGGCGACGCTGGAGTGGGTGGTGAAGCAGCCGTGGTTCGGCGGCTCGATCGTGCTCACGGGAAGCAGCTACCTGGGCTACGTGCAGTGGGCGGTCGCCGACAGCGTGCCGCCCGAGGTCAAGGCGATGGTTCCGCACGTCACCGAGTCGGCGCTGACGCTGGAGTTCCTGCGCGCCGACGGGTTCTCGCTGGAGACGCCGTTCGGCTGGGGCGTCATGGTCGACGGCCAGGAGCGCCGGTTCGCCCTGCCGCGCGCGCTCGCCCAGGGGCGGCGCAACCGCCGCGCGCTGCGCACGCTGCCGCTCGGCGAGGCCGACGTCGCCGCCGCCGGGCACCACTGCGGCTACGTCCAGGACATCCTCACCCGCGACGCGGACGACCCCTACTGGGCGCCGGCCGACCACCGGGCCCGGGTCGCGGCCGTCACCGTGCCGGTCAGCTCGATCGGCGGCTGGTATGACATCTTCCTGCCCGGCCAGCTCCGCGACTTCACCGCGCTGCGGCAGGCGGGGCGCCAGGCACGGCTGACGGTCGGGCCGTGGACGCACCTGTCGAGGGACCCCGCGCCGCTGCGGGAGACGATCGAGTTCGGGCTGGCGCACGCGCGCGGCGAGGAGCCGCCGGCGCGCGCCCCCGTGCGCCTGTACGTCATGGGCGAGGAGGCCTGGCGGGACTTCGGGTCGTGGCCGCCGCCCGGCTACCCGCCGCAGCGCTTCCACCTGCACCCCGGCGGCGTCCTGGCCGGCGCGGTGCCCGCCGAGTCCACCCCCGACCGGTACCGGTACGACCCCGCGGACCCGACGCCGGCCGTGGGCGGGGTGCGCATGGTGGCCCGCGGCGCCGGCCGTGCCGACAACACCGCCCTTGAGCGCCGGCCCGACGTGCTCAGCTACGCCAGCGCGCCGCTCGACCGCGACACCGAGGTCATCGGCGAGGTCAGCGCGCAGATCTGGTTCCTGTCCAGCCTGCACCACGCCGACGTGTTCGTCCGGCTCTGCGACGTCGACCCGCGCGGCCGGTCCTGGAACGTCTGCGACGGGCTGACCAGCCTGTCCGGCGCGAACGAGACCAGCCGCGCCGAGGTCCGGCTGTGGCCGACCGCCTACCGCTTCAAGCGCGGCCACCGGATCCGGGTGCAGGTCTGCAGCGGCGCCTTCCCGCGGTACGCCCGCAACCCCGGCACCGGCGAGCCGCGTGCCACCGCCACCCGCCTGGTCCCGGCCCATCAGGCGGTCTACCACGACCCGGCGCACCCGTCGGCGATCATCCTGCCCGTCAGGCAGGCGCAGTGAACCTGGCGTATGCAGCTCGCCCTGGACGACCCGGCCGTCCGGGCCGGCCGGCTCAGCGTCGAGATCATGACGTGGCACTGCGCCCCCGGCACGATGACCCGGCCCGGCCGCGCCGTCTCGCTGCCCTGAGTCCTGACCTAAGCCTGCCCATAGCGATCGCTGATGAGCTGGATCACTGCCGCGTTCCCGGGCTGCCCGCCCGTACCGGATGCCCCGTCAGCACATGCTGTTCCCGGTCCGCGGTGATCCTCGCGGTATGTTCGGGGTTTGTGCTGGTATAACGACGCGAACCCGGAACATATCGCGGCGGCGGCTGGCCGGGATCGCCAGTGTGGTTAAGCGGAGCCCTCGCGGTCCGCGCCGGCTGTACTATGCGGCTGGGATTTGCGCGCGCATGGTCAGGTTTGTCCCCATCTGGGCTCGGCTCTGTCGAGGGCAGCTATGTACTTGTTCGAATCCGAGGCAACGTTCGCGGCCGACCCGGACGCGGTCTGGAACGTGTGGACCGACGTGGCCGGCTGGCCCGAGTGGGATGTCAGCAAG
>JASHPP010000311.1 GCA_030038035.1 Trebonia sp. | reverse complement strand
GCCGATCGAGATCGCGATCGCGCCGAGCAGCGACAGCGTTCTGCGCAGTTGAGTGTTCCTCGAAGACTTTCCCTCGCCCGCTGTGGTCACGAACGTTGCCTTCCGACGCTGGGGCCCGCCGATCACCGACCCTCCCGGAGAGGGCGACTTGTGGTGACCTACAGAAGTGTATTAATCCGATAGTTTTAGTCAACATTGAGTCTCCGGGGACGCCGGTCCGGATGCCGACGGGCATGTCCGGTGTGTGCCGCCGGCTGCCCTAACGCTCGGCTTGGTCGATCTCCCCGCGCGCATCCTTGTGCAGGACTCTTCCAGCCGGGAGCTCCCGTCCTGGCCCTGCTGCTGGAGTTCGCCCGCAGAGGCGTCCCGAGCCAGGGCTATCCGATAGGATACGGCGGTGTTGACGTAGGGGAACACCCGCCCGCTGGCTCAGTTCAGCTCGGCGAACGACGATATCTCGCGGTACTCGCCGACCCCGAGCGCGAAGTTCGGCTCACCGGACCGCCGGCTCGCCGGACGCCGACCGTCCGCCGGACGGCCAAGCGCACGGCATCCAGCTCCTCGGCCCGGATCGGACAGGAACACGATCTGCTGGGCCGCGCGGCCGATGACGCCAGCGATGACAGCGTAGGACACGAGAGCCTTCTTCGGTCCCGCGTTCTCGGTGTCGAAGTACCCGGACAGCAAGGGCCGCAGGCGCAGGTCGCCCTCGGGAGTGTGCCCGAACCAAGCCCGCTCCGACCCTGATGAATAGGCGTAGAGGCTAAGGGCCGCGGCTCGCCAGGCCCGCAGCGCCGGAATGGCGTCACCTCATCATCGTCGCCGTGGGCTAGCCGTGGGCTAGCCGCAAGGCCGTGTAGTTAAGGTTCGGATACGGCTGTCAAGCCGGCCAGACGGGCAACGGAGTCCCTGCTAGAACTGCGTCGACCAAGATCGCTGTCTGGCAGGGGACTCCGTTGGGCATTCAGTCTGTCATTACCCGCGTCATCACGGTGGCTGAAGGCCGGTTCGCGCCCGGTCACCTGGGTGAGCTGGCCCAGCTTGTGCCCTTTGAGATGGTTGATGAGGCGTTAGCGCAGACCAGGGCGGTGCAGGCGCGGATCAGGGATCTGCCGTCGCGGGTGGTGGTCTGTCTGCTGCTGGCCGCGTGCCTGTTCCCCGGGCTGGGCTACCCCGGGGTATGGGCCAGGCTCACCGCGGGCCTGTCCGGCCTGCCGGCCGCGGCGCCGGCGGCCGGGGCGCTGGCGCAGGCACGCCGCCGGGCCGGTGCCGCGCCGCTGCGGTGGCTGTTCGATCTGCTGCGCGGGCCGGCCGGGATTCCGTGCGGCGGCGGCACCCGGTGGCACGGGCTGCTGGTGTGCGCGATGGATGGCACGACCTTGACCGTGCCCGATACCCCGGCCAGCCTGGCCCGGTTCACCAAAGGCGGCGGGTATCACGGCGGAACCGGATACCCGCAGGTCCGCCTGCCGGCCCTGGCCGCCTGCGGCACGCGCACAGTCATGGACGCGGTCTTCGGCCCCACGACCAGCGGGGAGACTACCTACGCGCCCGGCCTGCTGCGCAGCCTCCGGGCGGGCATGATCATGCTGGCGGACCGCAACTTCGCCGCCTGCTCCCTGGCCGCCCAGATTGCGCGGTCCCAGGCGGCTACGGGTAAGCCCGCGCATCGTCAAACGGGCCACCTCCAAATACCAGGCTCGCGGCCCTTGCACCGACCGCACCAGCTACAAGGCCACGATCAGCATCGACATCCCGATACCACCAGAAACCTTGACACCCGGCGCCAGCCCCTAACTACACGGCCTTGCAGCTAGCCGGGGCTAGCCGCAAGGCCGGGGAGTTAAGGTCCGGGAGCAGTGGTCAAGGACCGTCGGCGGCGTGTCCTTTTTTCGTCCCGTTAGATTAGGGGCGCCAGGCCGGCGGTTCGCTGGTGATGTTGCGGGCAGGCCGGGCCGCCGGAGCGCGGTACCCGGCCGCCGGGTGCCTGCGGCCGCTGCCCCGGCCTGCCTGACTGGGTCAGCTGCGCCAACGGCCCGGCTGTATCGGGCCAGCTGCGCCAATGACCCGGTTGCCTCAACTCCCCGGCATTGAGGCTAGGCCCGGGCTAGCCGCCGATGACCTTGCGGTAAACCCTGGGGCCGTCGTAGTCGTTGACGGCGTAGTGCCAGGTGGCCTGGTTGTCCCAGATGACGAAGTCTCCCGGCTTCCAGCCGAAGCCGACGGTGTAGTTCGGCGAGGATGCGTGGGCCAGCAGCAAGGGCAGAAGCGCCTTGCTCTCGGCCTCGGTGACGCCCGCGAGCCGGAGGGCGGACGAGGTGATGAGCAGACCCTTCCGGCCCGTGTGGCGGTGGGTGCGCACGACCGGGTACTCGATCGTCTCGGTGACCGGGGGGCGGTTGTGCGTTCCGTCGCCCGGGTAGGCGCTGTAGACGGCGCTGACCGACTCCAGGAGCCGCCGCACCGGCTCGGACAGGCTGTCGTAGGCCGCCTGCAGGTCAGCCCATAGCGTGTGACCGCCGATCTCGGGCACCACCTGGTAGGTGAGCGACTCGATGTTGAACGGCGGGTTCCGCCACGTGCCACCGATGTGCCAGCGGTCCGCGGTGCCCTTCTCCAGGTTGAAGGTGTAGACCAGCCGGCTGTCCTCATGCCGGTTGACCCACAGGGGATGGTCGAAAGGCTCGTCGAAGAGCCGCACTGCCTCCACGTGCTGGAGCGGCGACAGGTTCTGGTTGCGGAAGACCAGGACCTTGTAGGTCCAAAAGGCCTCCCGCAGGGCCTCCGCGGTGACGCCGGCAACGGGCTGTGCCAGGTCGACGCCCTCGACCTCGGCACCGATCAGCGGACTGGCCGGGCGGATTTCGTAGCGGCTAGTCAGGGTGTCGGTCACGGGATCACTCCTTGGAGCAGTCGGCCGGTTATAAAGTCTACTTATCCGATCGTTTTTATTCAAGAATCACGCTGGCCGGCCGGCCGAGCGATGTGGTCGGTTGTCGGCTGGCCCGGGGTACCCGTGCGCCTTCCGGAACCAGGATCCAAGATCTGCCGGATCTCGGACATTAGGTGCATTTTTGCGAAAGCGCGGCCCCCTGGTGCCCCTTCCCTGAATAATCCGGATCGCGGGGTTCGACCTCATTGGGGATAGTTCATTGTCGATAGCGAGGATGCGTCTCAATGATGTTCCGGGGACTAACCGCTACCCTCCTGGCCGTGACCGTGACCGGCCTCTGCACAGCCGTGGCGGTGTCCGCCGCCGATGCCGCCGGGCCGTCAGGCATGGTCATCGCCGCCTCCGCAGCCTCGATGGCGCCCGCTGCCACGGCGGCACTGAGCCTGCACGTGTCGGGCAATAGCCTGGTGAACGCGCAAGGTGCGCGGGTCGTCCTGCACGGCGTGGACCGCTCGGGCGGCGAGTATGCCTGCGTCCAGGGATGGGGCCTTTTCGACGGGCCGGTGGACCAGGCGTCGGTCACCGCCATGAAGACGTGGGACATCAACGCCGTGCGGGTACCGCTGAATGAGGCCTGCTGGAACGGCGAGTCCTACGTGAGCAGCAAGTACCGCGGCGCCAGCTACCGCAAGGCGGTCGAGGCATACGTGAGCCTGCTGAACCGAAACGGCCTGGTCGTGATCCTCGACCTGCACTGGTCCGACGGCAGCTACACGGGCCCGCCGGACTCGTG
>JASHPP010000030.1 GCA_030038035.1 Trebonia sp. | reverse complement strand
AGGTCTACCTGGTACTCGGCGCCCCGGTACACCTCGGTGTGCCCGCGCTGCCTGCCGTATCCGCTCGCTTCACTGACTGTCATGCCGTGCACGCCGAATGCCTGCAACGCTGCTTTGACATCGTCGAGTTTGAAGGGCTTGATGACAGCCGTAATGAGCTTCATGTGACCACCTTCTCGTTCGCCTGCACCGACAATGCCTTACAGGAGTTTCCTGCGTCCAGTCAGAATGTGTCCGGAACGTGAAACAGATGGCCCGTCTATTACGGCGGTGTTTCCTGCGCGGGTTAAGCGCCGCCGGTCAGCCGCCGAGGATCGCGTCGACGAACGTGGCCGGCTCGAACGGCGCCAGGTCATCCGGGCCTTCCCCGAGGCCGACGAGCTTCACAGGGACGCCGAGTTCCCGTTGCACGGCTATCACGATGCCGCCCTTGGCGGTCCCGTCCAGTTTGGTCAGCACGATCCCGGACACGTCGACTACCTCGGCGAACACCCTGGCCTGGCGCAGCCCGTTCTGGCCGGTGGTGGCGTCGAGCACGAGCAGCACCTCGTCTACGGCGGTGCGCTTCTCGACGACCCGCTTGACCTTCCCGAGCTCGTCCATCAGGCCCGCCTTGGTGTGCAGGCGGCCGGCGGTGTCGATCACCACCACGTCGACCTCGGCCTCGATGCCCTTGCTCACCGCCTCGAACGCGACGCTCGCCGAGTCCGCGCCCTCGACCTCTGACCTGACGACTTCGGCGCCCACCCGGTCCCCCCACGTCTGCAGCTGGTCCGCCGCGGCCGCGCGGAACGTGTCCGCCGCGCCGAGCACTACCGACTCGCCGTCGCCGATCAGCGAGCGGGCGAGCTTGCCGCATGTCGTGGTCTTGCCCGTGCCGTTGACGCCGACCACGAGGATGACGGCGGGCCTGCCCTCGTGCCGATGGGTCCGCAGCGCGCGGCTGGCCGCGGTCTCCACCTGGGCGAGCAGTTCGGCCCTGAGCATCTCGCGCACCTCCTCAGGAGTCCGCGTCCCCTCGACCTTCACCTTGGTCCGCAGGTCCGAGACGATCTGCCTGGCGGGCGTCACCCCGACGTCGGCGGTGATCAGGACATCCTCGATCTCGTCCCACGTCTCGTCGTCCAGGCGATCCCTGGACAGCAGGCCAAGCAGCGCGGACCCGAAGCCGGTCTGCGATCTGGCCAGCCGCGACCGCAGCCGTACCATCCGCCCGGCCGAAGGCGGCGGCTTCTCCAGCGCCGGCTTCGGCGGCGCGGACGGCGCGGGGGACGGCGCGGGGGACGGCAGCGTCGCCGTCGTGCCGCCAGCCGCCGCGCCGGTTTCCGCTCCCGTCCCCGGCGGGCGGGTTCGGCTGTCGGTGGTCGTCCCCGTGCCGGATCCGGTCCCTAGATCGCGGTCCGCACGGCCACGGCGAACCCCGCGGGTGCCTCGCGGCCGCAGCAGCGTCGCCCCGCCGACGCCGACGATGAGCACCGCGAGCACGACGATGAGGATGATGTATTCCATAACAACCCACAGTCTCCAGGAACGGCAGATCCGCGACGCAAGCCGCGCATGTTGAAGGCGCGGATGAAGCCCTGAGCACGCTCTAGCATGCCCGATCGCGCGACCACCACACGGCGTGCCCCCCTGCGTCGCGTGAAGAGAGTCGGGTGTGCTAGGCGAGCCCGCCCTGGCCGGCCCCGGGCGTCGGCAAACTTCGTCACACCAGCCTCTGCTGTCATCCTTGCACACTTCTTGCATGGACAAACCGGACATTCTGGGCGCCGGAATGGTCACAGAGTGTGCGAAGTCCCACGTGGGGGACTGGCCGGCGCCGACGGCGTCACGCGGGTTCGCGGACGCGCTGGCTGATCACCGCGGAGACGCCGTCGCCGCGCATCGTGACACCGTACAGGGCGTCCCCTGCCTCCATCGTCCGCCGCTGGTGGGTGATCACGATCAGCTGGGAGTTCTCCTGCAGCTCGTCGAAGATGAGCAGGAGCCGCTGCATGTTGCTGTCGTCGAGCGCGGCCTCCACCTCGTCAAGCACGTAGAACGGCGACGGGCGTGCCTTGAAGATGGCGAACAGGTAGGCGATCGCGGTGAGCGACCGCTCCCCGCCCGACAGCAGCGACAGCCGCTTGACCCTCTTGCCCGGCGGCCTGGCCTCGATCTCGATTCCCGAGGTCAGCAAGTTGCCGGGCTCGGTGAGCAGCAGCCTGCCGGCGCCGCCGCCGGGGAAGAGCTGCGCGAACAGCCCCTCGAACTCGCGGGCGGTGTCGGCGTACGCGGAGGCGAACACCTCCTGCACCCGGTCGTCGACCTCCTTGACGACGGTGAGCAGGTCGCGGCGGGTCTTGCGCAGGTCCTCAAGCTGCGTGGCGAGGAACTGGTGCCGCTCCTGCAGCGCCGCGTACTCCTCCAGGGCCAGCGGGTTCACCTTGCCGAGCCTGGCGAGCTGGCGTTCGGCCTCGGCGGCGCGCGCCTCCTGTGCCGCCCGCACGTACGGCACGCCCGCCACCTCCACCGCAGTGGCGCCGGCGGCCGGCCCGGCCGGCCCGGCCGGGCCGGCCGGGCCGGCCGCCGGCGCCACTGCGGTGGAGGTGGCGGGCGTGCCGTACGTGCGGGCGGCACAGGAGGCGCGCGCCGCCGAGGCCGAACGCCAGCTCGCCAGGCTCGGCAAGGTGAACCCGCTGGCCCTGGAGGAGTACGCGGCGCTGCAGGAGCGGCACCAGTTCCTCGCCACGCAGCTTGAGGACCTGCGCAAGACCCGCCGCGACCTGCTCACCGTCGTCAAGGAGGTCGACGACCGGGTGCAGGAGGTGTTCGCCTCCGCGTACGCCGACACCGCCCGCGAGTTCGAGGGGCTGTTCGCGCAGCTCTTCCCCGGCGGCGGCGCCGGCAGGCTGCTGCTCACCGAGCCCGGCAACTTGCTGACCTCGGGAATCGAGATCGAGGCCAGGCCGCCGGGCAAGAGGGTCAAGCGGCTGTCGCTGCTGTCGGGCGGGGAGCGGTCGCTCACCGCGATCGCCTACCTGTTCGCCATCTTCAAGGCACGCCCGTCGCCGTTCTACGTGCTTGACGAGGTGGAGGCCGCGCTCGACGACAGCAACATGCAGCGGCTCCTGCTCATCTTCGACGAGCTGCAGGAGAACTCCCAGCTGATCGTGATCACCCACCAGCGGCGGACGATGGAGGCAGGGGACGCCCTGTACGGTGTCACGATGCGCGGCGACGGCGTCTCCGCGGTGATCAGCCAGCGCGTCCGCGAACCCGCGTGACGCCGTCGGCGCCGGCCAGTCCCCCACGTGGGACTTCGCACACTCTGTGACCATTCCGGCGCCCAGAATGTCCGGTTTGTCCATGCAAGAAGTGTGCAAGGATGACAGCAGAGGCTGGTGTGACGAAGTTTGCCGACGCCCGGGGCCGGCCAGGGCGGGCTCGCCTAGCACACCCGACTCTCTTCACGCGACGCAGGGGGGCACGCCGTGTGGTGGTCGCGCGATCGGGCATGCTAGAGCGTGCTCAGGGCTTCATCCGCGCCTTCAACATGCGCGGCTTGCGTCGCGGATCTGCCGTTCCTGGAGACTGTGGGTTGTTATGGAATACATCATCCTCATCGTCGTGCTCGCGGTGCTCATCGTCGGCGTCGGCGGGGCGACGCTGCTGCGGCCGCGAGGCACCCGCGGGGTTCGCCGTGGCCGTGCGGACCGCGATCTAGGGACCGGATCCGGCACGGGGACGACCACCGACAGCCGAACCCGCCCGCCGGGGACGGGAGCGGAAACCGGCGCGGCGGCTGGCGGCACGACGGCGACGCTGCCGTCCCCCGCGCCGTCCCCCGCGCCGTCCGCGCCGCCGAAGCCGGCGCTGGAGAAGCCGCCGCCTTCGGCCGGGCGGATGGTACGGCTGCGGTCGCGGCTGGCCAGATCGCAGACCGGCTTCGGGTCCGCGCTGCTTGGCCTGCTGTCCAGGGATCGCCTGGACGACGAGACGTGGGACGAGATCGAGGATGTCCTGATCACCGCCGACGTCGGGGTGACGCCCGCCAGGCAGATCGTCTCGGACCTGCGGACCAAGGTGAAGGTCGAGGGGACGCGGACTCCTGAGGAGGTGCGCGAGATGCTCAGGGCCGAACTGCTCGCCCAGGTGGAGACCGCGGCCAGCCGCGCGCTGCGGACCCATCGGCACGAGGGCAGGCCCGCCGTCATCCTCGTGGTCGGCGTCAACGGCACGGGCAAGACCACGACATGCGGCAAGCTCGCCCGCTCGCTGATCGGCGACGGCGAGTCGGTAGTGCTCGGCGCGGCGGACACGTTCCGCGCGGCCGCGGCGGACCAGCTGCAGACGTGGGGGGACCGGGTGGGCGCCGAAGTCGTCAGGTCAGAGGTCGAGGGCGCGGACTCGGCGAGCGTCGCGTTCGAGGCGGTGAGCAAGGGCATCGAGGCCGAGGTCGACGTGGTGGTGATCGACACCGCCGGCCGCCTGCACACCAAGGCGGGCCTGATGGACGAGCTCGGGAAGGTCAAGCGGGTCGTCGAGAAGCGCACCGCCGTAGACGAGGTGCTGCTCGTGCTCGACGCCACCACCGGCCAGAACGGGCTGCGCCAGGCCAGGGTGTTCGCCGAGGTAGTCGACGTGTCCGGGATCGTGCTGACCAAACTGGACGGGACCGCCAAGGGCGGCATCGTGATAGCCGTGCAACGGGAACTCGGCGTCCCTGTGAAGCTCGTCGGCCTCGGGGAAGGCCCGGATGACCTGGCGCCGTTCGAGCCGGCCACGTTCGTCGACGCGATCCTCGGCGGCTGACCGGCGGCGCTTAACCCGCGCAGGAAACACCGCCGTAATAGACGGGCCATCTGTTTCACGTTCCGGACACATTCTGACTGGACGCAGGAAACTCCTGTAAGGCATTGTCGGTGCAGGCGAACGAGAAGGTGGTCACATGAAGCTCATTACGGCTGTCATCAAGCCCTTCAAACTCGACGATGTCAAAGCAGCGTTGCAGGCATTCGGCGTGCACGGCATGACAGTCAGTGAAGCGAGCGGATACGGCAGGCAGCGCGGGCACACCGAGGTGTACCGGGGCGCCGAGTACCAGGTAGACCT
>JASHPP010000310.1 GCA_030038035.1 Trebonia sp. | reverse complement strand
ACCATCTTGTTGATCACCTTGCGCATCCGGTCCGAGCCGCCCTCGGGGGCGAACGTCAGGCCGGAGCGCCGGCCGTTCCTGCTCAGCTCGTTGGCGAGCGTCACGTTGAACGCGTCCACACGGGTGGACGGCAGGGACAGGCCGGTGTTCGTCCCCTCGTAGCAGTCGGCGAGGTCGACCGCGATCTCGTTGATCTCGCTGTGGTCGGCGCTGGACAGCGACAGCAGGCCAACCTCGGTGAAGCCGGTGGCCGCGACGCCGGATTCCACCATCTTCCCGATCGTGGTGATCGACCGCTCCCGCACCGGCCGGGTGATCATCCCGGCCTGGCAGAACCGGCAGCCGCGCGTGCAGCCGCGGAAGATCTCCACGCTGTACCGCTCGTGCACGGTCTCGGCGACCGGCACGACCGGTGCCCTGGGGTACGGCCAGGCGTCCAGGTCGAGCAGCGTGTGCTTGCGCACCGAGGCGGGCACGCCGGGCCGGTTCGGCGCCACCGCCTCGATCCGCCCGTCCGGCAGGTACCGCACGTCGTAGAACCGCGGCACGTACACGCTCCCGGTGGCGGCCAGCGACGCGAGCAGCCCGTCCCGGCCGCCGGGCCGGCCGTCCCGCTTCCACGCCCGCACCCGCTCGCAGACCATGAGGACGGCCTCCTCGCCGTCGCCGAGCACCACGGCGTCGAGGAAGTCGGCGATCGGCTCGGGGTTGAACACCGCATGGCCGCCGGCGATGACCACCGGATGCGCCACGGTCCGTTCCGAAGAAAAGATCGGAATGCCCGCCAGGTCGAGCGCGGACAGCAGGTTCGTGTAGCCGAGCTCGGTGGAAAAGCTGACCCCGAGCAGGTCGAACGCGGCGACCGGGCGGTGCGCGTCGACCGTGAACTGCGGGACGCCGTGGTCGCGCATCAGCCGCTCCATGTCCGACCACACGCTGTAGGTCCGCTCGGCGAGCACGCCCGGCTGCTCGTTCAGCACCTCGTAAAGGATCGCGATGCCCTGGTTAGGCAGGCCCACCTCGTAGGCGTCGGGGTACAGCAGCGCCCACCGGACGTCGGCCTCGTCCCACTCCTTGACCGTTGAGTTCACCTCGCCGCCGACGTACTGCACCGGCTTGCGGACAAGCGGCAGCAGCGGCTCAAGCGCTGGGTAGACGGACTCGATAGGCATGAGACGAGAATACCCATGTGCCGTAACGGCCTGGGCGCGAGCACCTTTCGTCACACAGGCCCCTTCCGCCCACTTTGCACACTCCATGTATGGACAAAACGCCCAAAGCGGACCGGCAAAAGGTCACAGAGTGTGCAAAGTCGCATTCGCGGGAGGCGGGGGGCACGAGAGAACTGGCGTCGCGGCGCGCCGGGGCGAGTGGCCGGAGACGAGGCGCGGCTAGCCGAAGAGGGAATGGTGGTGGCGCCGGACGGACTGCAGGAGGCCGATCGCGATCATGTCGGCGAAGATCGCCGAGCCGCCGTAGGAGACGAACGGGAGCGGCAGGCCGGTGATCGGCGTGATCCCGATCGTCATGCCGATGTTGATGAACGACTGGACGAGGAACCAGGCGGCGACGCCGGCCGCCACCAGCATCCCGAACATGTCGTCCGCGAGCGCCGCCGTCCGGATCGCGCGGAAGATCACGAAGCCGAGCAGCGCGACGATCACCGCGCAGCCCACGAAGCCGAGTTCCTCGCCCGCCACCGTGAAGATGAAGTCGGTATCCGCCGACGGGACGAAGTTCCCGCCGGTGAACGTGCCGTGGAACAGCCCCACGCCGTGCAGCCCGCCCGAGCCGACGGCGATCTTCGCCTCAAGCGCGTTGTAACCGGTCCCGGCCACGTCGCTGTTCGGGTGCAGGAACGAGGTGAGCCGGGTCAGCTGGTACCCCTTGAGCACGTGGTGCCGCGCCACCTCGTAGATGCCGCCTGCCACCGCCAGGACGAGGCTGCCCACCCAGTACAGCCGGATGCCAGAGACCACGACCATGACGGCGAGCACGGCGATGAGCACGAACATCACGCCGAGCGCCGGCTCGCGCTCCACCAGGAGGATCACCGGCGCCGCCGCGAGCGCCGCGAGCGCCACGTCCTTCATCCCCGGCCGCCCGGGGGGCTTGTCCGGCTGCACCGCGTTGCGCCGGGTCCGGGACAGCAGGTAGGCGGTGGACAGGATCAGGCCCAGTTTGGCGAACTCGGACGGCTCGACCTGGAACCCGCCGGGCAGCGCGATCCAGGCCTTCGCCCCGTTCACGGTCTGCCCCGCCGGGGAGAGCACGGCGAGCAGCAACAGCAGCGACCCCGCGTAGAGCAGCGGCGTCCAGCGGCGGATGAGCCGGTAGTCGACGCAGGACACCGCGAACATCAAGACGAGTCCGAGAGCCGCCCACAGGATCTGCTTCTTGAAGTACGTGCGCGGGTCCTCCCCCGCGGCCCGCAGCCCTGGCTCGGTCGCCGCCCAGACCAGCATGGTGCCCAGCCCCGTCAGCCCGGCGGTGGCGAGGAAGAGCAGCCAGTCCCACGACCGCGCCAGCCCGCCGCTGGCGAACGCCCGGACGAGCGCGGACCGCCGCCGCGGCGCGAAGGTCCCGACGCGCGGCCCGGCGTAGCGGCGCGACGGGATCCCGACGCCGCTCACCGGGTCACCTTCGGCAGGGTCGTGGGCAGCTGGCCGCCAGGCAGTGCGGCCGTGTCCCCCTCAAGGCCGTAGATACCATCCCAGATAGCCCGAACGGCAGGGGCCGCCGCGTCTGCGCCATAGCCCGAGTCTGGCAGCATGACGAGCACCACGAGCTTCGGGTCCTGGCACGGCGCGAACGACGCGAACACCGAGGTGGCGACCTTGCCCATGATCTGCGCGGTGCCCGTCTTGCCCGCGACGCAGACCTGGTTCAGCGGGAACCCGGCGAACGCGCCCGCCGCCGTCCCCGAGGTGACGACGCCCTGCAGGGCGGTCCTGATGTACGCCAGCGTGGACGACGCCACCGGCAGCTTGCGGACCACCGTCGGGTTGATCCGCTCCACGACCTTGCCCGACGGCGACAGCAGCGCCTCGCCGATCTTCGGTGCGTACAGCGTGCCGCCGTTGGCGAGCGCCACGTAGGCGTTGGCGAGCTGCAGCGGGGTGACGGTCACATATCCCTGGCCGATCGCCGCGATCGCCGCCTGGCCCGGCTCCCACTCGAATCCGTTCTGGCAGTTGTCGTACTCGATCTGCTGCACGTACGTGCCGTTGGCCTTCCCGTTCTTGCACCAGTCCTCGCCGGTGTTCGCGTTGTCCTTCCACATGTCGTACAGCCACTGCCTGGTCGGGATCGTGCCGGTGGACTCCTCGGGCAGGTCGATGCCGGTGTACTGGCCGAACCCCCAGTCCAGCTCCATCTGCTGCATCTTCTGGGTCGGGGCGTTCGGGTTGGCCTCGAAGTTGGCCTGGTTGTCGTCGGTCTGCCACATCTGGTAGCCGATGTTGTAGAAGACGGTGTCGCAGGACTGGATCAGCGCCTCCGCCAGCGACATGTACCCCAGGCTCGGCTCGCCGTCGTTGATGAACGTCTGGCCGTCGATGCTGATCGACGCGGGGCAGTCGTACAGGCCGTCCAGGGGATACCCGTCGGCGATGGCGGCCGCGGTCGAGGTGACCTTGAACGTGGAGCCGGGCGAGTACTGCCCCTGGGTCGCCCAGTTGATGACCGGCGTGCCCGACGAGGCGCCGAACAGGTAGTTGAACTCGCTCTCGGAGATCCCGCTGGTCCAGACCGAGGGGTCGTAGTCCGGGTAGCTGGCCATCGCCACGATCCGCCCGGTGGTGGTCTCCACGATCGCGGCGCCCTGGTCGACGTCGTTGCCCTCCGCCCGCGACCTGGCGATCGCGTCGGCGAGCTGAGTCTGCACGAGCGCCTGCACCTTCGAGTTGATACTGGTCACCAGCGTGTCGCCGTTGACCGGCGCGGTCTCGCCCACAGTGCCTGTCACGTCGCCCGCGGCGTTCACCGAGACCGTCTCGGTGCCCGGCTTGCCGGTCAGCGCCGTGTTGTACTGCGCCTCGAGCCCGGCCTGGCCGACCAGGTCGTCCTCGGCGTACCCGGTTTCCGGCAGGTGGTCCTGCGCCATCTCCTGCTGGGTGATCGGCTGCAGGTACCCGAGCACCTGCGCCGGGTTGGCGCCGTCGGGCATCGGGTAGTCCACCACCGGCTGGACCTGCGCGGTGACGCCGGGGAACTCGGTCGGCTCCTCCATGATCTGCAGCGCGGTCCGCACGCTCACCTGCTGGTCCACCGGTACCGGCTGGTACGGCGAGCCCGTCCAGCAGGGCGCGGGCACGCCCTTGGTGCAGAGCCTGACCTTGTCGGACAGCAGCGTGTAGGACATGCCGAGCAGCGACGCGAGCCGGCGCAGCACGCTCTGCCCGCCGTCAGGGGTCTGCGACAGGTCGCTCATGTTCACCGACACGACCAGCGATGACTGGTTGCTCACCAGCGGGTTGCCCTCGTCGTCGAGGATCTCGCCGCGCACCGCGGGCACCACGACCTCGCGCGTCTGGTTCGCGGCGGCGAGCTGCTTGTACTGGGTGCCGTCCATCACCTGCAGGTACCAAAGTCGCCCGCCGAGCGCGACCAGCATGGCCGCCACGAGCAGGTACAGGACGAACAGCCGCCGACGCGACGCCGGGATCATCTGCGACCTCCCAACAGCCGCCGCCGGCGGCTATGCCTGAGCCATCGGGTGCTCGGGGAGCCGGTGTACCAGTTCCCCCTGGCGGGCTTGTCCCGGCGCAGCCAGCCCTTGCCAGGGGACCTGCGGCGCGGGACCGACGCCGGCTTGGGCGGGCGCAGCCAGCCCTTGCCAGGCGACTTAAGGCGCGGGGCCGGCGCGGGCCTGGGCGGGCGTGCCCAGCCCTTGCCCGGCGTCGCTGGCCGCCGCACCGAGGTCGCGGCCGCCTTCTCCGGACGCAG
>JASHPP010000309.1 GCA_030038035.1 Trebonia sp. | reverse complement strand
CTACATGAACTGCAAGAACCGGGTCGGCAGCCACGGCGGCGGCAACCCGCCCGCGCGCCATGGCCGGCTGACCGGCGGCTACGCCGAGTACATCGACCTGCACCCGAACTCGATCGTGCACCCGATGCGGGGCGACATCCCCGCCGAGATCGCCGTCATGTACAACCCGCTGGGCGCCGGCGTGCGCTGGGCGCTGCACTACGGCGGCGTGCACCTCGGCTCGACCGTGCTCGTGCTCGGCGCCGGCCAGCGCGGCCTGGCCGCGATCCTGGCCTCCCGCTACGTCGGGGCGGGCACGATCATCGCCACCGGGCTGACCCGCGACGCGAACAAGCTTGAGCTCGCGAAGGAGTTCGGGGCTGACGTTGCGATCAACGTCGAGGAGGAGAACACGGTCGAGCGGGTCCGCGAGCTGACCGGGGGCGACGGCGTGGACGTGGTGCTCGACCTCACCCCGATGGCCCACCAGCCCATCCGCGACGCCATCGACGCGGTCCGCTGGGGCGGCACGATCGTGCTCGCGGGCCTGAAGGGGCAGCAGAACATCGAGCTGGTGACCGACAAGCTGATCAACAAGGCGCTGACCGTGAAAGGCGCGTTCTCCGTGGACGCGGCCGGCTACGAGAACGCGATCAAGCTGATAGAGTCCGGCAGGTTCCCGCTGCACAAGATGCAGACGCACAAGTTCGGCCTGGACGGCGTGGAGCACGCCATCCAGCTGCTGGCCGGCGAGGTGCCCGGCGAAGACGGCATCCACGTCGCGATCATGCCGGGCCTGTGAAGGGGTTACGCACAATGCCTGTTATCGACTCGCACGCACACATCTTCCCCGCCGATTTCGGGCCCGCGCCGACCGGGTGCGACCCGGCGACCTGGCCGTCGACTGAGCCCAACCCGGACGTCGCGGGCGGCAGGTTCCTGGTCAACGGCCCGATGCGGTTCCCGGCGAGGGCGGTCTGGTTCGACGCGGAGCAGCGGCTCGCGGCCTCGGCCGCCAGCGGCCTTGACGCCGAGCTGCTGTCACCGTTCCCCGCGATCCTGAACTACCGGGTCCCCGCCGAGGTCGGCCGCGACCTGTGCCGGGTCACCAACGAGTACATCGCCGGCCTGGTCGCCGCGTTCCCGAGCCGGTTCTACGGCCTTGGCACGGTGCCGTTGCAGGACCCGGACATGGCCGCGGCCGAGCTGACCGAGGTGCTGAAGCAAGGCCTGGCCGGCGTCGAGATCGCCTCCAACATCAACGGGAAGTCGCTGCACGAGCCGCAGTTCGACGGCTTCTGGGCCGAGGCGGAACGGCTCGGCAGCGCCGTGTTCGTGCACGGCATGCCGGTGCCCTCCGACCGGCTGCCCGGGCCGGCCGGCGCGACGTTCGGCGTCGGCGCGGAGGCGACGCTCGGCGCCGCGGCTATCATCACCGGCGGGGTCGCGGAGAAATACCCGGGGCTGCGGATCTCCTTCAGCCACGCCGGCGGCGGGTTCCCGCTCGTGCTGACCCGCGCCCAGTGGTTCTGGGGCCGCACGTGGAACGACGAGCCGCCGCTGCCCGAGGAGGAGCGGCCGGAGGCCGCGCCCTGGTTCGCGGCCCGCGGGCCGATCGAGCTCGCCCGCCGGTTCTACTACGACTCGCTCGTCTTCGACCGGCGCGCGATCAGGTACCTCGCCGACATGTTCGGCACCGACCGGCTGCTCGTCGGCTCCGACTTCCCGGCGATGACCCGGGAGCAGCCGATCGCCAAGACGCTGCGATCGATGGGGCTTTCCGACGCCGAGCTGGCCGACATCTGCTGGCATAACTGCTTCCGATTCCTCGGCGTCGAGCCGCCAAAGTTATCGTGGTAACCGTGAGTAGCCTTTCCACGTACCTCGACGAGCTGGAGGACGGTGACGCCCAGCAGCCGTGGACCTCGCCAGGCCCGGTCGCGCAGCGGCCGCCCCGGCTGCTGCTCACACTGCTCGGGGACTACTGGTGGCAGCGAACAGAACCGCTGCCCTCGGCGGCGATCGTCGCGCTGCTCGCTGAGTTCGGCGTCAGCGACTCGGCCGCCCGCGCCGCGCTCTCCCGGATGACCCGCAACGGGCTCCTGGTGACCTCGCGCAGCGGGCGGCGGACGTTCGTCCGGCTCAGCGCGCGCGCCGCCGACGTGCTCGACGACGGGGCGCGGCGCATCTTCTCGTTCGGCGCGGCCGGCGCGTCGTGGGACGGGATGTGGTCGCTTGTCGCGTTCTCGATCCCTGAGGACCACCGGTCGGCGCGCGACGAGCTGCGCAAGGCGCTGCGCTGGCTCGGCTTCGCGCCGCTGTACGACGGCCTGTGGGTGGCGCCCCGCGACCACGCGAACGGCGTGATGGCACGGCTGAAGGAGCTGGGCATCAGCACCGCGACCGCGTTCCGCGCGGTCGCGGTCCCCGGCGCAGGGATGGCTTCGGATATCGCCGCGCGCGCCTGGGACCTGGAAGGACTGCGCAAGCGGTACGAGGAGTTCATCGCGTTCGCCGGACTGCTGCGCGACCAGACCGCGGCGGGCGAGATATCGCCGATGGACGCGCTGGTCGCGCGCACCCGGGTGATGAACGAGTGGCGCGCGTTCCCGGCCATGGACCCGGACCTGCCCGGCGAGCTGCTGCCGCCCGCGTGGCCGCGCGCCGTGGCCCGCGAGCTGTTCATCGCCTGCTATGACCTGCTCGGCCCGCTCGCCGCCCGCCGCATCAGGCAGATCATCGCCAGGTACAGCCCCGAGCTGGCGTGCCGCGCCGCCTATCACAGCTCGGAGCTGACCCTGTCCGCCGCCGAGGGCTAGCTTCGGTCACGAGGGCACCTCACGGGCCACCTCGGCCGGGTCCTTGTCGTCACGCAGGCCCTGGAAGCGCGGCTGGCGAAGCTGGCCGGCGTCGGTCCACTCGGCGAAGCCGACCTGGGCGACAAGCTCGGGGCGCACCCAGTGCACGCCGGCGGGCCCGGGCAGCCGCCCCTTGCCGAACGCCGGGGAGTCCCGCTCAAGTCCGGCCAGCCGCGCACCCAGGCCGCGCAGCGTCCTCGTGTCGAATCCGGTGCCGACCTTCCCCGCGTACACCAGCTCGCCGTCGGCGTCGTAGTAGCCGAGCAGCAGCGCACCGAACCCGGCACGGGACCGCCGCGGATCGGTGTAGCCGCCGATCACGAACTCCTGCCCGCCCAGGCACTTGAACTTCAGCCAGTCCCGGCTGCGCCCGGCGTGGTAGGGCGCGTCCGCGCGCTTGGCGATCAGGCCCTCCCAGCCCGCACGGCACGCCTGCGCGTAAAACGCCTCCCCGTCGCCCGTCCTGTGCTCGGTAAAGCGCAGCGGGTCGCGGAAGCGAAGGCAGCGGGCGAGGACCTCCTTCCGCTCAAGGAGCGGCAGCGGCCGGACGTCCCTGCCTTCCGCGTACAGGACGTCGAACACGTAGTAGTAGACGGGAACCTCGCGCAGCAGCGCGTCCGGCGGGTGTGCCAGGCCGAGCCGGTGCTGCAGCCGCTCGAACCGGGTCTGGTCGCCGTCGAAGGCCACGATCTCCCCGTCCACCACCAGGTCACCGTCGCGCTGGGCAGCCAGCGCGCTGGCGACTTCTGGGAACGTCGTGGTGATCTCGTTGCGGCTGCGGGTCAGCAGCTCGACCCCGGCGGAGCGGGCGAAGCCGAGGCAGCGTTCGCCGTCAAGCTTGCGCTCGAAAATCCAGGCCGGGTCGGAGAACCGGGCACTGGTCAGCGTGGCAAGCTCGGGTTCCGCCCACGACGGCGGGCCGCCGCTCACGCCGGGTGGATCGGTGTCCGGTCCTGCTGGCACCGCGCCTCACCTCCCCTGCGGGCAATACCCATATTCGCGGACAGCACCACCGCCAACGGCCACAGCGCCTGCGCCGCTCCCACGACACGCTCCGCCAGGCCGGCCTGCCCGGCGCCGGTGACCAGCTCCGCGACGAACCAGGCCAGCAGGATGAGCTGGACGGCGATGACGGCGAGGCACACGGCCCGGCGCAGGCTCCACGGCACCGCCGGACCGCGGCGCCACGCGGCCGCGGGCCACGCCGCCAGTCCCGCCAACCCAAGCGAAGCCCAGACGACATGCGGAACCGACGTGCCCACGGGGTGCTCGGGGTTGGCCGCCACCATCATGCCCGCGAGCGCGCCCGCGATCAGGATCGCCCGCCCGGCCGGCGCGGCCGGGCGCAGCGCGACCCCGGTCACGACATCGCAGACCCCGACCACGAGGAAGGCCAGGATCATCACCCACCGGTCGGTCGCGCCCGGGGCCATGAGCGCGCTGACGGTGTCCGCCACGGGGTCGAAGGACGCCGGCTGCAGCTTGGCGGCAACCGTCCACCCGCCGATCAGCAGCACCGGGGACGCGGCCGACGAGACCACGCCCCACCAAGGCACATCGCGCACGGCTACCACCCTAGAAGGGGAGTAGCACAAGTAAGCGGACGGGTCGTTTGGTGCGCGATGCATAGTGACGGTCGGCGCCGTCAGGCGGATAATGGCTGGCAAACTGCGTTATTTCCCGGGAGGGCGTGCATGAAGACACGAGCAGCGGTGCTCAGGGACGTCGGCAAGGACTTCGAGATCGTCGAGCTCGACCTCGACGAGCCGAAGGCCTTCGAGGTCCTCGTCCGGTTCGTCGCGTCGGGCCTGTGCCATTCGGACGACCACCTGCGCACCGGGGACATCCCGGTCAGGTACCCGATCGTCGGCGGCCACGAGGGCGCCGGAATCGTGGAGAAGGTGGGTCCTGGCGTCACCCGGCTGGCCGTCGGCGACCACGTGGTCACGTCGTGGCTGCCCGTCTGCGGGCACTGCCGGTTCTGCTCTCGCGGCCAGACGAACCTGTGCGACCTGGGCCGGTTCCTTGTGGACAACTCCCTGCCCGACGGCACGTACCGCTACCACGAGGGATCGACGGACTTCGGGCAGATGTGCCTGCTCGGCACGTTCTCGCAGTACGCCGTGATATCCGAGGCGTCGGCGGTGAAGGTGGAGGACGACCTGCCGCTCGACGTCGTGGTGCTGGTGGGCTGCGGTGTGCCCACCGGCTTCGGCACCGCGGTGAAGGCGGGCGAGGTGCGCCCAGGCGACACGACGATCGTGTACGGCGTCGGCGGGGTCGGCATCAACGCGGTGCAGGGCGCCGCGCACGCCGGGGCGCGGTACGTCATCGCGGTGGACCCGGTGGAGTTCAAGCGCACCACGGCGCTTTCGCTGGGCGCGACACACGCGGTGGCGTCCGCGGAGGAGGCGCACGAGCTGGCGCAGCAGCTGACGTACGGCGTCGGCGCGGACCAGTCGCTGATCACGGTGGGCGTGGTGACCGAGGAAGTCGTTTCGGCGGCGTTCGCCGCGGTCCGCAAGCGCGGCATCGTCGTCCTGACCGGCATGGGCGGGCTCGCGACGAAGACGGTGCACGTCTCAGGCTTCGAGCTGACGGCGTTCGAGAAGCGGCTGCAGGGCGCGCTGTTCGGCAGCGGCAACCCGTTCGATGACATCCCCCGGATGATCGAGCTGTACCGGGCCGGCAAGCTCAAGCTGGACGAGCTGATCACGACCAAGTACCGGCTCGACGAGGTCAACCGGGGCTACGAGGACATGATGGCGGGCCGCAACATCCGGGGCGTCATCATCCACGAGCACTGACCTTCTGTGGGTGCGGCGCCCGCGAGCGCCGCACCCACGGGTCAGCGCAGGCCTGAGGAGAGGTAATAGGCCCCGATCGCGATGATCAGGACGCCGACCAGGCGGCGGATCACAAGATCAGGCATCCGGGACTGAATACGCGCACCGGTATAACCACCGGCCAGGCCTCCCAGACCCAGGGCGATACCGGTCGGCCAGTCCGGAGCCACCGACGTGTGCTGGTGCAGGGACAAGATGGCGAACGTGATCACGCCCCCGGCCGAGGTCACGAACGTCGAGGCCAGCGCGGCCGGGGCGACCTCGGGCGGCTTGCGGCCCGACCCGAGCAGGATCGGTGCCAGGATCGCGCCGCCGCCGATCCCGTAGATCCCGCCCACGCACCCCACCAGCGCAGCCAGGACCACCAGCGCCAGAGCCGGGATCTGCCAGACCCGACGGCCAGGTTGATGGGTGCGGGCTGGCCGGGAGAGCGAAAGCCACGCGCCCAGCGGGACCAAGACCGCCGCAACCACCACGTCGAAGACGCGCGGGCCGGGAATCAGCTTCACGCGGATGAACGATCCCGCGACCACGCCAGGCAGTGTTCCGGCGATGAGCACCAAGGCCAGCCGTCCGCCGGTCTGCCCCTGCCGCCAGTAGCGGAACAGCGCCCCCGGGGTCGACACGACGTTGTACAGCAGGTTGGTGGGGGTCACCGACGGGCTCGGCGTGCCCAGCACGCTGACCTGGAACGGCAGCAGCAGCACCGCTCCCGAGATACCGGCCGGAGTCGACACCACCGAGATCGCGTACGCCGCGGCCAGGGCCACGACCTCGGTCAAGCCTGGGCCAAGCACAGGGTCACGGTAACCATGCCACGACCCGCAAAACAGCCGCTGACCAGCAATATTGCGCCGCGCAACCGTTGGCAGCACCCTGTCGCGCATCGCCTCAGCCGAGCGCGGCGACGGCGTTCGCGAGATAGTCCTCCTGCACCCAGTTGGCGGCGAAGTGCTTGTTCGGCTCCTCCATCTGGTCGTAGTACCACCAGAACATGTAGATGCCGAAGGTGAAGATCGTCGCCACGATCCGGCCGGCGTAATTGTCCGGCCGCTTCAGCTGGCCCTGCTCAGGGAAAGGCACTTGCTGGCCCAGCCGACCGTAGATCACCGACAGCTCGTACCCGGCGCCGGCTTCGGCCTGGCCGTGCTTGACGAGGTCCTGGTCGAGCAGCACGAAGCCGACGATTTCCGCGATGCCCCGCGCCAGGATGCTGAACAGCAGCCAGATCGTGGGGTCGCGGAAGTCGGCTGTCATCTGGCGCAGCACCGCCAGGTGGCCGGCGGCCCGCTGGAAGGAAGGGGTCAGTTCCTGCTGAAGGCCGTGCCGCCCGGCCTGTTCCCAGGCCACGGTGGTCGCCGCGTCCAGGAGCTCGAGCCGGCGCGCGTTGTGGTCGCGCATCCGGCTGACGAGCTGGTAGAACACGTAGAACCCGAAGATCCCGAAGGTCAGGATGGTCCAGCCGAGCGCCGACCAGTAGCCGAAGATGTAGTCGGTCTGGCTCCGCCGCCACGCCGCGAGGCGGACGCGCTCGGCGGCGGGCGGCGGCGGCAGGCCAGGCATCTGCTGCGGGCCCGGCATCGTCCCTGGCCCCGGATAATACTGCGGCTGCGCGGCCGCTGGCGCCTGCCACGGCGGCGGCGCCTGCCAGGGTGGGGGTTGGTCGCTCATGAGTGCTCCTTCCACGGTCGCTGTCATCATCCACGAGCACTGACCGCTGTTACCAGTCCCTCCAGCCAGCATTGTGATCAGCCGCCTCCCGGACGTCCGGGTCGCCTGAGCCGCGCTCCGGCCGACGGCGGATGAATGCTGCATCGAGCCGGTTATAGGCGGCTGAATGTCACATTCAGCCGGCCGCCCGCGGCGGGGCAGCGCTAGCCGAGGAGGTCGCTGGCGCGGGCGGCGGCGTGCAGGAAGACCGGGTCGGGGATTTCCTCGTGCAGCCGCAGGCAGGCCTCGGTCAGCTTGATCGCGTGCTCGTCGCCCGTGGCGACGGCCCGGTCGGTGACCGCGTCCGGGTCCGCAGGCACCCCTGCTGGCAGTGCCTGCGGCACCACTCCCCCTGCGTACACCGCGTGCAGCGCGGCGCAGACCTGCCACAGCGCGTCGTAGGTGGGGCGGGCGACCGCGCCCGGCAGCAGCCGCGGCCACCAGCGGGCGAGCACGTCGCGCCAGGGCTGCTGCGCCAGCTGGTCGCGGAGGTAGGCCTCCCAGTCGCCAACCCGGCTGGGCACGCCGAGCGCGTCCCGCCAGGTCTGGCCGGTGATCCGGTCCGTCCCGCGCGGCGCGGCGTCCAGCCGCCGCAGGTACCCGTCGAGCCAGGGCTCCACCGCCTCGGCACAGCCGAGGCGGACCAGCGCCTCCGCCGCCATCGGCGCGTGGTTGGACAGGCCGCCGCCGAACTCAGGGCCGGTCCTGGCGATCCTGGTCAGCCCCTCGTCCAGGACGTCCGCGCCGGGTGCAGCCATCGCTCGCCTCCTGACGACAAGCCGTCACGACAAGCATCGCACCGCCGTACCATGGCCTGGATGCGGGCCATTGACTTCCACGTGCACCTGCCGACTCCGGACTGGCTGGACGGCAGCATGGCGGGTTACGTCGAGGCGGCGCAGGCCTACTTCCGCTCGACCGTGCAGCGGCAGTCGCTCGGCGAGCTCGCCGACAAGTACCGCGCGCTTGAGGTGATGGCCGTGCTGCTCGCCTGGGACGCCGAGACCGCCACCGGCCGGCCCCGGGTGCCGAACGAGACCGTCGCCGCCGCCTGCGAGCGGTACCCGGACGCGTTCACCGGGATCGGCTCGGTCGACCCGCACAAAGGGGAGGCCGCGGTCGCCGAGGTGGCGCGGATCGCCGCGCTCGGGCTGCGCGGGGTCAAGTTCCACCCGTCGCTGCAGGCCTTCGCCCCCGATGACGAGCGGTTCTGGCCGGTGTTCGCCGCCTGCGAGGAGCACGGCCTGCTCGCGCTGTTCCACACGGGGAC
>JASHPP010000308.1 GCA_030038035.1 Trebonia sp. | reverse complement strand
GCGCTGATCGGGGACGCCACGCCGCCCGTCGACGAGCGGTCGCTGCCCAAGCCGATCTCCCCGTACGGGGCGAGCAAGCTGGCCGGCGAGGGTTACGCGCACGCCTACGCGAAGACCTACGGGCTGGCGACCGTCGCGGTCCGGTTCGGCAACGTGTACGGGCCCTGGTGCGCCCGCAAGCGCGGCGTGGTCAACGTCTTCTTCGAGTCGATCCACTCCGGCGTGCCGCTTGTCATCTACGGCGACGGCACCGCGTCCCGCGACTACGTCCACGTGCAGGACATCTCTAGCGCGCTGCAGCTGGCGCTGGAGAAGGACGTCGCTGGCGGCACGGTGCTGCACGCCGCTTCTGGTGTGGAGACCACGGTCACCGAGCTCGCGGACCTGTGCCGCAGGGCGGCGGGCGTGCCCGGCCACCCGATCGAGTACCGGCCAAGGCGGGCCGGCGAGGTGGGCCGCAACTTCGCCTCCTACGAGCTGGCGAACCGGCTGCTCGGGTACGCGCCGACCGTCACCCGCGAGGTCGGGATCCCGCGGACCTGGCAGTGGTTCGCGGAGGAAGTCTTCAGGGACTGAGCAAGGCCTCGGCAGCGGCGCAGGTGAGCGGAAGGTTCGGTCGTTAGCGTCGCGAACATGCGCCGTACCGTGGCTTTCGGCACTATGGTTGCCGGCCTGCTGCTCCTTGGGGCCCCCGGGTTCCTCGGTGCCTCCGGGGTCCCCGGGGCCCCCGGCTCCGCGGCCCCCACGGCCGCTGAGGTGAAGGTAACGAACGTCGCGGCGACCCGTCACGCGAAGGTCTCCAGGCGCAAGGCGCCGCGGCCGAAGCCGACGCCGCGGCCGGAGATGACCACGCGGCCAATTCCCAGGACGGCCCAGCAGGACCTCACGGCGGCCGTGGCGCCGCTGGCGCGCGACGACGGCGGCCACGTGGCGGTGGCCGTGGACGACCTGAGCACAGGCGCGACCGCCGGCTACGGCGGGACCGGCACGTTCGTCACGGCGAGCATCGTCAAGGTGGACATCCTGGCCACCCTGCTCTACCAGTCGCAGCAGGCCGGCCAGGAACTGACCGCGGCCGAGCAGGCGCTGGCCACCACGATGATCGAGAACAGCGACAACGACGCGGCCAGCGATCTTTACGACGCCGCTGGCGGCGCCGCCGGCATCGACGAGGCCAACAGCGCGTTCGGGCTCACCGAGACCAGCGTCGGCACCGACGGCTACTGGGGCCTGACGACCACCACGGCCGATGACCAGATCCGGCTGCTGCGCCTGGTCTTCACCCGCCCTTCTGTCCTGTCGGGGGCTTCGCAGGACTACATCGAGGACCTGATGAGCCAGGTCGAGGCGGACCAGCGGTGGGGCGTCCCCGCGGCCGCGGATCCCGGGACGCCGTTCATGGTGAAGAACGGCTGGCTGCCGAACCCGACCCTGTGGGAGATCAACAGCATTGGCGAGATCACCCGCGACGGGCAGCGCATGCTCATCGCGGTCCTGTCCGACGACAACGCCAGCGAGGATTCCGGCATCTCGACCGTGCAGGCGGTGGCCGGCGCGGCCGCCGCGGCCGTGGCCAGCGCCGGCCAGGCGTGACGCACCGGCCGTGTCCTCGTGACTGGGCCAGCTGCGCCAACGGCCCGGCTGTATCGGGCCAGCTGCGCCAATGACCCAATTGCCTCAACTCCCCGGCATTGGGGCCAGCCCAAGGCTAGGGGCGCCGCGTGAGCCAGTCGTCGTCCATCGGCTGTCACATCGCTCCCGTCGAGTTCCGTCATACCCTCATGACGGGCCGCACCGGCCCGCCGTGACAATCCGGGCTATGCCACGCAGCGACCGCGAGGATCAACCATGACACGAATACTGGTCACCGGCGGCACCGGACGGGCCGGCCGCCCCGTCGTCGCCCGCCTGCGCGAGGCCGGCCGCGACCTGCGCGTCCTCAGCCACACCCGGCGCGGCGCCGTCGACGGCGTCGAGTACGTCCACGCTGACCTGGTCACGGGCGAGGGCGCCGCCGACGCCGTGCGCGGCGCCGGGATCATCATCCACTGCGCGGGCACCCCCAGCTTCCGCAAGGACCAGGCGATGACCGCCAACCTCATCCGCGCCGCCGCCGCCCTCGACCCCAGGCCGCACCTGGTCAAGATCTCGGTCGTCGGCGCCGACCGGGTCCCGGTCGCGAGCCCTGCCGACAAGGCGATGTTCGGCTACTTCGCGTCCATGCTCGCCTCCGAACGCGCCATCGAGGCCTCCGGCCTGCCGTGGACCACGCTGCGCGCCACCCAGTTCTACGACGCGCTCGTCATCGTGGCCCGCGCGATGGCAAGGCTGCCCGTCGTGCCTGTCGCGTCCGGCGTCCGCTTCCAGCCGGTGGACACCCGCGACGTCGCGGACCGCCTCGTCGAACTCGCCCTCGGCGCCCCGGCGGGCCTGGCGCCCGACTTCGCCGGCCCGACGGCCTACCCGATGGCCGAACTGCTGCGCGATTGCCTGCGCGCGGCCGGCAAGCGGCGCCCGCTGGTGACGGTCCGGCTGCCGGGAAAGGCCGCTCGCGCGGTCCGCGCGGGCGCCAACCTCCCCGCCGCGGACGCCACCGTGGGCCGCCGCTCCTGGGAGGAGTTCCTCGCCGAGCAAAAACCCTGAAACCGTTATCCCGAACGGTCCCGGCTTACTCCCCGCCGCCACGGCCTGCGGGCATAGGGTGAGCCGCAGCAGAGGAATGACTGCTCCTGGCTTACGGGGGTCTGTGCCGACATGCGACATCTCCTGCTCGTCTGCGCCTTGCTGGTCACGCTGACCGGTTGCCTGGTCAGGGTGGGTGTCCACGAGGCGGCGGGCACGCCGCACGACCCGCCGCCGGCCCGGCCGACCGCGGCCGCGGGCACGCTCAGCGTGCTCGTCGAGCCGAAGGACGGGATCGGGAAGATCTACCAGCTCATCAACGGCGCCCGGTCCTCGATCGAGCTGACCATGTACGAGCTCGACGACCCGACGGCCGAGGCCGACCTCGCCGCGGCGGCCAAGCGCGGCGTGGACGTCCGCGTGCTCCTTGACCAGCACCTGGAGAAGTCGCGGAACACCGCCGCCTACGACTACCTGGCCGCGCACCACGTGCACGTGACCTGGGCGTACGCGGGCACGACCTACCACCAGAAGACCCTCACCGTCGACGGCAGGACGTCGGTGATCATGACGCTCAACCTGGTCGCCGCCGACTACGCCGATACCCGCGACTTCGCCGTGATCGACACCGACAAGGCAGACGTCGCCGCGATCGTCGCCACGTTCGACGCGGACTTCGCCCACAAGGCCATCACGCCGCCCGACGGCGCCGACCTGGTCTGGTCCCCGACCAACTCCCAGTCCTCGATCCTGGCGGTCATCGACGACGCGACCAGGACGCTGTCCGTCGAAAACGAGGAGATGGACGACTCCGCCGTGATCACGGCGCTGGAGAAGGCCGCCAGGCGCGGCGTGGACGTCGAGGTCGTGATGACCGCAGAAAGCGAGTGGGACAGCGCCTTCGGCAAGCTGGTCCGGGCGGGCGTGCACGTGCGGACCTACGCCGACAGCGACAACGTGCTGTACATCCACGCGAAGGCGATCGTCGCCGACGCCGGCCGCAAGGACCAGCAGGTGTTCGTCGGCTCGGAGAACTTCTCCGTCGCCAGCCTGGATTACAACCGCGAACTCGGCATCCGCACGGCGAACGCGGCGGTGATCTCGGTGATCAGCGCCACGATCGCCGCCGATTTCGCCGGCGGCACGCCGTACGCCGCGTGACGCCCGGCGGACTGCGCACCGCCTGAGTCCTCGTCCTGATGAGGGTCGATGCCATGGACCCGGGGACGGTCTGCGGCGGACAATCGGGACATGCCGACCTTAGCTGGCAGGTCTGCGATCACTCGGTCGCTTGGATGGGCGCTGGCGGCGCTCGGCTGCGCCATCGCGCTGACCGCGTGCGTGGAATTCGCGCTGTTCGCGCAGGCAAGTCACGCGCCGGCGTGGCTTTCCGGCGAGTTCACCGCCGCCGGGCTCGTCTACGGTGCGGCCGGGATCGCCGCGTGGTGGCTGCGGCCGAGCAACGGCACCGGTCCCATCATGCTGCTCGGCGCCCTGTCCTGGCTGCTGGCCGCGCTGGCCAACGCGACCGTCCCGGTCCTGGCCTGCGCCGGCACGGTCACCGCGATGCTGCCGGTGGCGATCGTGGTCCACCTGCTGCTGGCGTTCCCTTCCGGGCGGCTGCGCTCGGTCCACGCCCGTGCCCTGGCGGCGGCCGGGTATTTCACCGCGCTGGTCTTGCAGATCCCGCCGTACCTGTTCGTCCCGCAAGCCTCTCCCGGCGGCCTGCTCGCCGTGGCCGCCCGGCCGGACCTCGCGCACGCCGGCAGGCTCACCCAGAACATCGTCGGCGGGCTGGGCATGCTGGCGGTCGTGGCGGTCCTGGCGGCCAGGATCCGGCGGGCCGACCGGGCGCGCCGCCAGATCCTGCTGCCGCTGTACGCCTACTCCATCGTCGCCGTGCTGATCATCCCGCTGGGACAGGACGTGCTCGTACCGCTGACCGGCATCTCCCCCGTCGCGGTCGCGGCGCTGCAGGTCAGCGTGCTCGCCGGGGTGCCGGTCGCGTTCGCGGCGGGCGTCCTGGCCGGCCGGTTCGCCCGGATGAGCGAGGTGGACGAGCTCGGCGCGTGGCTCGGCGCGGCCGAACCGGGCCGGCCGCCGCTGGAGCGGGCACTCGCGCGGGCCCTGGGCGACGAGTCGGTGCGGCTGGCGTTCT
>JASHPP010000307.1 GCA_030038035.1 Trebonia sp. | reverse complement strand
GTGAATTCGATGTGGATGCCGCCTGGATGTGTACCGAGCGCGCGGTGCACCTCGAAGAAGCCGGCGACTTCGTCCAGCACGTCGTCGAAGTACCTGGTCTTCTGGCCGCTGGCCGCCTCCACCGTATTGCCGTGCATCGGGTCGCACACCCAGACGACGGCGGCCCCGCTGGCGGCCACCTTCGCGACCAGCGGCGGCAGCGCCTGGCGGATCCGTGCCGCGCCCATCCGGGTGATCAGCGTGAGCCTGCCGGGCTCCTGGTCCGGGTCGAGGGCGTCGATCAGCTCAAGCACGTCCTGCGCCGAGGCTTGCGGGCCGATCTTGACGGCGACGGGATTACGGATCTGACGCGCGAACTCGACGTGCGCGCCGCCGGGGGCGCGGGTGCGCTCCCCGATCCACAGCAGGTGAGCCGACAGGTCGTAGGCACGCCCGTTCCGCTCGTCGATCCTGGTCAGGGCCCGCTCGTAATCCAGCAGCAGGGCCTCGTGGCTGGCATAGAACTCCACCGCGCGGAACTCCCGCGGGTCAGCCCCGCACGCGTGCATGAACGCGATCGCCCGGTCGATCTCGTCCGCCAGCTGCTCATAGCGCTCCCCGGCCGGACTGCCGGTCACGAAGTCCTGGTTCCAGGCGTGCACCTGGCGCAGGTCGGCGTACCCGCCGCTGGCCAGGGACCGGCACAGGTTCAGCGTGGCCGACGAGCAGTGATACGCCGCGAGCAGCCGGCCGGGGTCAGGCGTCCTTTCCGTGGCGGTGAACTCGATGCCGTTGACCGCGTCGCCCCGGTAGACGGGAAGTTGCACGCCGTCCCTGACCTCGGTGGCCGCCGACCGCGGCTTGCCGAACTGGCCTGCCATTCGTCCGACCTTCACCACCGGCACGCTGGCCGCGTAGGTGAGAACGACGGCCATCTGCAGCAGCGTCCGGAACTTGCCCTGGATGCTGTCGACCGTGGTGCCGGCGAACGTCTCCGCGCAGTCACCGCCCTGCAGCAGGAAAGCCTCACCGCGCGCCACCGCGGCCAGCCGCGCCTTCAGCTGGTCGCACTCCGCGGCGAGCACGAGCGGCGGCAGGCCCGCCAGGTCACGCACCACCGCCTCCAGGCGAGCAGGGTCGGGCCACTGCGGCTGCTGAAGCGCGGGTGAACTCACGCAGTTCAGGCTACGCGGAGCGCCCGCGCCTTTTCCCACCCGCCGGGCATTACCTTGCCCGGCGCGGCCGGCTGGTCCGTGCTGTCCGTTCAGGCCTCGTGTTCGTACTTGAACGAGAGCTGGAGCTTGGTGCGGAACGTTATGGCGCCGCCCTCGTCCAGGTGAATATCCTGCTTGACGACTTCGGCCACCCGGAGGTCACGGATCGTCTCTGCAGCGGTCTTGACCGCCACGGAGGCCGCGTCCTCCCATGATGTGCTGCTCGTCCCGATCACCTCGATCACCTTGTACACGCTCATGTCGTCCTCCTCTGGCCACGGTGGTTCCCGCGCTGCGATGGCGCCCGCCGGCGCTATTGATTCTTCCCACCGGCAGGCCATGATCCACGCCGGCCGGCCTCGGCTGCGGCGGGCAGGCCGCCGGCCCGGGCAGCACGTGCCGGTCATCGCGCCCCGCCGGCGCGCGGTGACTAACCTGGCTGCCGGGGCTGCTCAAGGAGCTCGGTGCGCAATTCGTGACTGCCGTAGTTCGTGGCGCTCTCGTAGTAGAGACGCCGTGCGCCGCCCGGCAGCGAAATCGCGGAAACGTAGCGCAACGCGCCACCGCCATGGGGACTGGACGCCGGGCCGGCCACGGGGACATACCGTGACCCGTTCCAGTGCGCTATTCCAGTCCGCTCCTCGAAGTTCTCCGCTGCCGACGCCCGGCCGTCGAAATAGGCGTGCTCGCCGACGACGGCCGTCAGGCGAGTGCCGCGGCTATACCACGTGCCCGGCTCTGGCACCATGACGGACTCGCCGCTGCATGCATCGACGCTCGTCATCTTATCGGCGTTCTCATCACCCTCGGTCAGCGGATGCACAGTCGCCCAGATACGCAGATCCTGGCGGCGAAGCAGCACCGGGTCCTTGATGCCAAACGCCGTGCTGCCGGGGAAGACAGTCTCGCGGGTCCTTGTGCTGAAATCCCGCGGACCGCGTGCCCGCAGCCGCTCGATCCGCCAGTGCTTGGAGTGGAACGTGGCGCAACTGAGGTAGAGATCCCAATCACCGTCCGGCGTCACGTCCAGAGCCGGGCGTTCCAATGACTCAGCATCCATATCCTCCTTATCGATGGCGCACAGCACGTCAAAACGAATGCCGTTGCCGATCGGAGAGCGGGCTACATAGACGCGGTTGCCGCGTCCCTTGTCGACCGGGTGCCTGTCACGATAGGCAAGATAAATGTGATCGCCGTGAACAAGAGCACTGGCAGCGCCGATCCAGTTGCCGGTTCCATGCGCGGCGTGCAGCACCAGCTCGCTGTTCTCCCATCGAGGCAGCATGAGTCAGCTTCCTTTCATTTTCCTCAGGTAGTGCCCGCATCACCCCTGCGGCACTCGCATGTCATGCCGGCCTGGGAAGGGCGAGTGCTGCGTCGGCTCACCTGGCGTCCCGACACCGGCGGAGGCTGGTGCGCCCGTCCTGGCCGGGTCTACGATCTTTAGACCGCAGTGGTCTCCAGCCTCATGCCTCGCCCACGTCAGCAGAAGCCGCGGGGCGTCACAGGGACTGGCAGGTGATCCCTTCGCCTGTTCCCACCCGAGGGGAATCTCGATGGCGCTCTACATGTACCAAGCCTCCTATACCGCAAAGTCGATGGCGGCTCAGCTCAAGGAGCCGAAAGACCCCGTGGAAGCGATCAGGCCGACACTCGAGGACGTGGGAGCCAAGATCTTGGTGGCTGGCTTTCCGTTCGGCGAGTATGACGTGCTCATCGTGTACGAGGCGCCCGATGATATGACCGCTGCCAGCGTCGCGATGGCGGTTGCCGCCGCGGGGGAGGTCAAGTCGGCCAAGACCACGCGGGTGCTCAGCGGGCAGGAATGGCTCGAGTCGTTGCGCAAACGCAGGATTGTCAACATCCGGAAAGCGCGCTAGCCGCACCGGCGCTGGCGCGCCCTGGTTACTCCTGCTGGGCCCGGCTGACGAATCGGTCCCTGTCGACGATCACCCGCTCCAGCGTGCCCGCGCCGACGACCACGGCGTGCTCAGCCGGCGATCCTGGATGCCGCTTGTGCCTGGCCACGTACCTGAACACAAGCCGCCGCCCGTCCACCTCGGTGAGTTCGGCCTCGACCACGACCTCGGCCCCGAGCGGGCTGGGCCGCGTGTGCTCGATGACAGCCGACGTGCCGACCGAGGTCTGGCCGGGTTCCAGGCTGGGCCCGACAGCCGCCGCCGCTGCCGCCTCGGCCAGCGCGAGCAGCCGCGGCGTGCCGAGCACGGGCACGTCACCGCTGCCCATCGCGACCGCCGTATCGGTGCCCGCGACGACAATCCGCACGAATGACCGCAATCCCGGTGCCAGCGCCACCCCCGTAGCCTAACGGGGGCCTGCTGTTCGTCCCGCTGCCGCTCGACCGCCCGGCTCGCGAAGGCACCGGGTCCCCGCTGCCGGTTCGCGGTCAGCGAACCGTCCAGCTGAGCCTCTGCATCGCTGTGCATGGCGCTAGTGCGACAATCGGCACATGCCGGAGCGACTCGAAGTACAGCGGGCTGTGGCCGCGGCACCGGGCGAGATCTTCGCCGTGCTCACCGATCCCCTGGGGCACGTGGCGATAGACAGCTCCGGCATGCTGATGGAGGCCAGCGGGGACATTGTCACAAAGGCGGGCGATACGTTCGTTGTCCACATGGACAGGGAAGCACTCAACGACTACCCCCTGGGCCTGTACGACGTCACCGTCGAGATCGTCAGGTTCGAACCGGACCAGGAGATCGCCTGGACCGTCCGCGGCCAGCTCAACCTCGGCCACGTGTACGGCTACCGGCTTGAGCCCATCGAGGCGGGTACGCTCGTGACGTCCTACTACGACTGGTCGGCGGCCGAGCAGAGCTGGAAGGACGCCGCGATCTTCCCGGTGATCCCGGAGAGCACGCTGCGGGCGACGCTCGGGATCCTGGCCCGCACCGTCGCCCCGGGCAAGCCCCGCCCGGCGCTTTGACACCGGGTCAGCCGCGGGGCGGCAACGGGCGCCTGGGCTGATAGCCGGGCCCCGGGCCCGGATGGCCGGGATCGCTTGGCCTGGCTGCTTTTCGGCCGTGCTCTGTCGGGGTATGGATCACCGCACTCGGCGCAATCAGCCGCTTTTGGCCCCTCCCAGCTTGCCGTCCATCGCCTGCCCGAAGGTACTCATATGGAAGCTAACGCAGACCGTTTCCTCGAACTCATCCATCAGTTCGAGGACTTCACCGACGCCATCTCCCCCGAGCGAGCGCACAACGAGTTCGATGAGACAACCCTGCAGCTGTTCTGGATGCGGTGGCCGCAGGTTTCCTCATGGACCGGGGCGCTGTGGCGCATGCTGTCCGAGGAACTGTCCGGCCCGTCGGCGCCGCACGCGGACCCGGAGCTCGATGAGGTGGGCGAAGGTGGGTGACCGTCCTCGCCGCGCGCAGACCGTCGGCGACGTGATGACCACCCGCGTGGTCACGACCAGCCCTGACGAGACCGTCGCGGACGCCGCCGCCGCCATGGTCCGGCAGAAGGTGGGATCGGCGCTGATCATGCAGGGCCGTTTCCTGGCCGGCATTCTCACCGAGCGGGACGTGCTGCGCGCCGCGGGATCAGGCAGCGACCTGACGAGTTCCCCGGTGTCCGCGTGGATGACGAAGGACCCGGAGCATGCGTCCCCGGAGACCACGATCGAGGAAGCCGCTCAGCTCATGCTGCTGCACGGCTTCCGGCACCTCCCGGTGCTCGAAGGCCGCGAAGTGCGCGGCGTCGTCAGCCTGCGTGACCTGGCCGCCACCCGGATCAGCCGGCCCGCCCAGCGGGACTGACCCGCCCTGTCGGGAAGCCGACAGCGATGGCGTCGGCCAGCTGACTGCCGGCCGGGCACGCCGCCGGGCATGCTGGGCGCGGCTGGTGGTTCAGTAGCCGGGGAGGCGCGATGGCTGGCGTGGCTGACGGGGACAACGCGAGGTCGGCAAGGTTCGGCGGGCTGGCCGGCCGGCGGGCGGCGGGGCGCGGGATGGCTGACCGGGCGGTGACCGGCGTGGCCGCGGCGGTCATGGCCGGCGCGGCCGGCGTGG
>JASHPP010000306.1 GCA_030038035.1 Trebonia sp. | reverse complement strand
TGTGGCTGCGGCGCCGGTTCGCCTGATCAGGCGAGTGACGCCAGGAAGGCGCGCAGGTCCTCGGTGCCCGTGAAAACGTGGCCGGTGATCCCGAGGGCCTGCGCGCCCCGCACGTTGGCTTCTTTGTTGTCGATGAACACCGCCTCGGCGGCGCCGATGCCCAGGTCGGCGAGGACGTGCCGGAAGATCTCTGGCTGCGGCTTCAGCAAGTTGAGCTCGCCGCTGACGTAGCAGGCCGCGAGGAAGTCGCCGAGCGGGCCGTGCCGGAAGTAGCTGCCGTAGTCGGGCCCGGCGTTGGACAGCAGCGCCAGCCTGGTGCCGCCCGCCTTCAGGTCAGAAAGCACCTCGATCGTCTCGGGGTTGATCCGCATCCAGCTGCGCAGGTCCGCCGCCCACAGCTCGTGTACCCGCGCGTCGTCCCAGCTGGCGCCGATCTCGCTGGCGATCGCGCGCCAGTAGGCGGCGACGCCGGCCCGGCCCAGGTCCAGGCCCGACCTGTGGGCCCAGTAGGCGGGCCAGAACTTCGCGCCGTCCACCCCGGCCAGGGCGCTGATCGCATCCCGGTCGGCGGCTGACTGCCCAAGCGAGATGACCTCTCCGTAGTCGACGATGACGGTCCGGCCGGGAAGCGAGATGGGCGCACGGGTCACCCGAAAAAGCTACCCCCTGTCGCCTGAGATGCAGGGCTGCGTATGTTAAGCGGCATGACCTCGCGAGTGTCCAGTGACCTGCTGCTGGTGGGGAGCGTGCCGGCGGCGTCGGCCGAGGAGGCGCTGCGCGCGGGGGCGGCGAACTTCGCGGGCTTGGTGTTCGCGCTGCCGGACGGCGAGACCGGCCCGCGCTCGTCCTGGGTGGGGTATGAGCGCGAGCGCCTCGTCCGGCCGAACCCGGCGATCGAGACCGTCAGGGAGACCGACTCGCCGACCGGGATCCCGCGGCACATGTACGACACGCCCGTCTTCCGGGTCCGCCCGGGCGTCACGGACGTGCACTGGGATTCCTGGCCGCGCGTGGACGACGCGATCGACTCCTACCAGGTCTTCAGGTCGCTGCGCGACGATGGCGTGATCCCGGCCGGGCTGCGGTTCCAGGTGGGGCTGCCGTTCCCGGTCAGCGCGCTGAACGGGCTGCGGGACGACTTCGGGCGCGACTACCCCGCAGCCGCGCGCGGCTATGAGGACCTTGTCAAGCGGGAGATCGGGCGGCTCACGACGGCGATCCCGCCGCAGGATCTGGCGATCCAGTGGGACATCGCCTACGAGACCCTCGACATCGAGGGCGTCCTGGCGTGGACCTCCTGGGGAGCGGGCGCGTGGGAGCGCTTCGCGGCCGCGGTCGACCGGCTGCCCCGGCTGATTCCCGCAGACGTCCTCGTCGGATACCACCTGTGCTACGGCACGTTCCCCGAGTGGCCGATGTACGAGGCGCGGGACATGAGCGTGCTGGTGCGGATGGCGAACTACGCGGTCGCCAACTCCGGCCGCCAGACCGACTGGGTGCACATGGCGGGCCCGCGCTACCTGCGCAGCGAGGACGAGAGGTTCTTCCGCCCACTCGCCGGCCTCGAGCCCGGCGATGCTCGCGTCTACCTCGGCATCGTGCTGCCGCTTGATGGTGAAGCAGGGCTACGGCGGCGGCAGGCGACCGCGTCGAGATTCCTCCCCGACTTCGGCGTCGCGCTGTACTGCGGGTTCCGCGTACAACCCGGCAGCACCCCCGAGCGGGCGATCCGCGAGCACCGCGACGTCGTCCGCGCCGTCAGGCGATGATTTCCCGCCAGCCCGGTCGCGGACGCGCTGGCACACGCGCACGCGGCCGGGGTCGCCTGTGGCGTATCTCGGCTGTCAGCCGTTCCTGATCGCGTCCGCGATGACCGGCGCGAGCTCGCCGAGCTGGCCGGGGGCGAAGCGGCCGGCTTCGCCGACCGGCTGGAGCAGCACGTGGTCGGCGCCCGCGTCGAAGTGCTCCCGTACCCGCGCGCGGATCGCCTCGGGACCGGAGGGGACGATCGCGGAGATGAGCCGGTCACTGCCGCCGTCGGCCAGGTCTTCGTCGCCGAAGCCGAACCGGCGCAGGTTGCCGGTGTAGTTCGGCAGCACCAGGTAGTACTTGGCGTACGCGCGAGCCGCGGCCCGGCCGTCGGCACCCGCCGCGAGGCAGACGGCCAGCTCCGGCACAAGCAGCGGCTCGGGCCCGAGCACCGACCGGGCGAAGGCGGTGTGCTCAGGCGGGGTGAAATACGGGTGCGCGCCGAGGGCGCGGTCCCTGGACAGTTCGAGCATCTTCGGCCCGAGGGCCGCGAGCACCAGCGGCGCCCGCAGCGGCGGCAGCTCGTCAAGGAACTGCGCCATCTTGGCCAGCGGCCGCACGTACGCCTGCCCGGTCCGCTCGACCGCGGGCGCGTGGCTGACGCCGAGCCCGAGCACGAAACGGCCGGGATACGCCGTGGCCAGCCGGTCCGCCCCGGCGGCCAGCTCGGCCGGTGACCAGGTCCAGACGCTCGCGATCCCGGTTCCGGCCACCAGGCGGCTTGACGCGGACAGCAGCGGCTCCAGCGCCGCCAGGTTCTCCGGCGCGTTCACGCCTGGAACCCAGACCGAGCCGAACCCGGCCTCTTCGATCTCGCGCCCGTAGCTTTGCGGGTCTACCCCGATCGCCGCCGGCGGCGGCATCCAGATCCCCGTGCGGCCGAGCGCGGCCCGCAGCTCACCCGTTGTTGTCATGATCTTTTTATAGCCGCACCGGGAGTGCGGGCGCCGATGAGTTCCGCTGGCCCGCCGCGTCTTTTCTGCTGAGGACAACGCGAAGGACAACGCGAAGGGGAGCAATCATGACGCGACCGATCGGGGCACCGTGCTGGATTGACCTGCTGACGTCCGACACGGGACGGGCACGGGAGTTCTACCCGCGGCTGTTCGGCTGGACTGCTGGGGAGGCAGCTGAGCAGTTCGGCGGGTACTTCATGTTCATGCGGGACGGCGTGCCCGTCGCGGGCTGCATGCCGAAGCTGCCCGGGATGCCGGGCTCGGACCGCCCGGACACCTGGGGCGTGTACCTGTCCGCGGACGACGCCAAGGCCACCGCCGAGGCGGCGCTCGGCCGCGGCGCCACCCTCCGCGAAGGGCCGATGGACATCGCCGACCTCGGCACCGAGGCGGTCCTCGACGACCTGGGCGGCGCGCGGATCGGGATCTGGCAGGCCAGGCGGTTCGGCGGGCTCAGCGTGTTCAACGAGCCGGGCGCGCCGGCCTACTTCGAGCTGATGACGAGGGACTACGCGCGGGCGGTCGCGTTCTACCGCGACGTGTTCGGCTGGGAAGGGGTGGCGAGCGACACGCCGGAATTCCGGATCACGACGCTGCGCGATGGCGGGCTGACGATCGCCGGGATCATGGAGGCGTCGCAGTACCTGCCCGCGGGCGGGCGGGACTCCTGGGCGGTCTACGTCAACGTGACCGACACCGACGCCGCCCTCGCCACGGTGACCGAGCTTGGCGGGACCGTCATCCAGCCCGCGACCGACACGCCGTACGGCCGACTGGCCGAAGCCGCCGACCCGACGGGGGCGCGGTTCAAGCTCGCCGGATAGCGCTTCCTGACGCCGTGGGCAGTCAGCGGACGCGGCCGGAGACGGCCGGGACCGTTCGGGATGAAAGAGGGTCTTAATTCGCGGCCGTGATGCCGCAGTAGTCGGCGACGACCCGCAGCCCGGACCCGCCGCGCGGCGGAACATACGTGGCGAACTGCTCCGCGGAAAGCGCGGCCGACGCAGAAGGGGCGGCGGGCGCGGAGGGGGCGGCGGGGGCGGCGGGCGCGGAAGGAGTGGCAGGGGCACCTGGTGCGGAGGGGTGGCCGCTGCCGCTGAGCAGCACGACCGCGGCAGCCGCGGCCGCGGCCGCGGTCACGATGACGGCGGGAACCAGCCAGCGCAGCGGGCCGGAGCGCGCCCCCCGGCCGGGGCGCTCGGCGCGGGGATGCTCCGGCCAGAGCTCGCCGAACGCCTCCGGGTCCCGCTCGTAGAAGATCGGCGAGAAGCCCGCCTCGAAGTCGTCCTCGCCTCCGTCATCCGGGAATCCGCCCGCTGACGTGCCGAAATCCCATTGGCTCATGTAGCCTGCCCTTTCGGTGGGATAGTGCGGCCCGCCGATAATGAGCACGTAGGATTCGACGACTCGGTTCGAGGCAGGTCAGCGGGCCGGCTCCGCATGCACGACACGACCACGGCGAGCGGCCAGACGGTCTGGGCCAGGCCCGCGGCCCGCTCGGCCAGCCCCATCTCCGCGCCGCGGGATGCCTGCTCGGCGGCGAACCACAGCGTGAGCAGGCACAGCGTGACCGTCGTCCACCAGCAGGTGGCAGGCCGCAGGCCCCACGGCACGTCCTCGCCCCGCTGCATCGCGAAGATCGGCCACAGGATCAGGCCGGCGAAGCCGATGCCCGCCCACCAGGCGTGCACGACCGAGCCGCCCAGGTGCTCGGGGAACGCGGCGACAAGCATGCCGGCGACGCCCGCGGCGATCAGCACCAGCCGACCGGGGAGCGCGGCCCCCCGCAGCGCGAGCGCCGTCACGATGTCGCACGCCCCCACCACCACGAACGTGAGCGTCATGACCCAGCTGTCCGTCGCGCCCTGCCCGGCCAGCGCGCTCACCGTGTTGTTGAATGCGTCGAACGACGCGGGCTGCACCGTGGCGGCGGCCGTCAGGCCGCCGACGAGAAGCAGGGGAGCCGCGGCCGAAGAGACCGCCCCCCACCATGGCACGTCTGGCACAACCGGAGCTCCTTATTTCATTGCTATCTAGCAAC